>JANXVE010000152.1 GCA_025351825.1 Chamaesiphon sp. 341R_metabat_111
CTCTACCGCCCAGAATTAAAGCTGGAATGATTTTTTACTTGAAAGTCCCTTAGTTGTGTCGCCTACTCTCAGCCAGTAGGCAAAGTCTTCAACATCAGATAGGTTGATATTGCGCCAGTCTAGAGCCTTGAGTGAGAGGAATTTCCACCACGATCTCAGGTCGTAGGCGTATGCCTCAACAGTATTAGGCGATCTGGAGGTAGTGAGGAAGGTGAGGTAACGCTGGATGGATTCTACCACTTCGTAGTTTTCATCCAACATCAGCCACACAATCTCATTGGTATGGGGGTCGATTCCTTTTTGAAGTGTAAGATTCATGGTTTAATTGTACCATAAAATCCATGCTGTAGAAGTTAAAATTTGTATTTACCTATGCTTGTACTTGGTAAAAAAAGAGAGTCGCTGTTGTTGTTGTTTAATGTAAAACATTTGTATGAGATAACCTGTATCGACTACAAATTCTATTTGAAAATCGGGTTGATTAGACAGTCGAAAAGTAATTGGTACTGAAGCTCTACCGCTTTTAACTCTACCCTGCATCATTGGTTACTCGCTCAATATTGCCACCAAAAGCTACTGCGACATCATAACCAATCCGAATAGTAAACAACCGAGCGTTAGGATTTTTGGCTTTTAGAGCGATGGCTGAATGGATGCCCGATCGATCGACTGCATATTCCCCTGTCTCAGCATCAATTACAACCATTTTACCAATATTATCTTCATGCTCTACTAACGATCGAATCTTGTCTACATATAACTTTGTCGCTCTTTTCGCAACTTCTTCCACAGTCCAGAAAATGGCTTGTTGCATATTCTCACCGAGTTATTTGAATACTATTGCATTTTAACCGAGATCTGAAAGTTGTTGGTTTATCAAACCGTTAATATTGCTTTAAAATGAACGCTTTACTTGAGAAAAAGATCGAGTTCTGTTATCAGATCTAAATATTTTTTCTATGCTTTAACCCTAGCTACACATAGCTAAAAGCAGCACTAGCTAGATTTAATCCAGAGACATTTTGAACGATGCCAATTAGTTCTGGTTGTCCGAACAAATTATTGTAAATCGCTGTACCTATAATACCAGCAACTGGAGATGTGCCGATCGAGTAATCCGTAGCTTTACCTTTAAGCTGGATCGTATCGCCAGCAGTAGCCAAGAAGCCGACGATTTTGGCGTAATCATTCAAACCGCCATTGGTGCTGTTGCCATCGTTGTAATAAACCTGGTTGATGTCACCGAGGATGAATCTATCTCCTTGTCCTGAGTGGGTGAGAGTATCGATTTCGCCTCTACCTGCGGTGGTGCTGCTGGGATCGACTCCTACTAAAACATCTTTGCCGCTACCGCCAGTGAGGCTGTCATTGCCAGCACCGCCAATGACCAGGGAGTTCTGACTTCCAGCAACTAGTGTATCATTGCCACCATAGCCTTGGATCGTGGTGCTTGTAGTGCTACCAAACAGATTACGATTGAGATTATTACCGACCGTGACCTTTGCTGTATGTGATGTGTTCTGATTGAAGGTCATTTCGAGGCGATTGCCAGTTAGGGTGTAGCTATCGGCTCCAGTGGTGGTGATGCCTTGCCCTGTGGGTAGATTGAGATCGATCGAGATTTTGCCTTCACCATTGAATGTATAGTCCAGGTTTTGACCATTGCCTGTGACGGAGAGGAGTTCGGCGCGTTGGGCGAGGGAGACAATATGGGTGACATTATCAGCGGCGGCACCAAGGTTAATGATGAAGTTACCGCCTGTTTTGGTCAAGAATACCGAGTCTTTATCAAAGGCGTAGTAATTGTTGACGTTCTTGATTTGCTTGGTTGATTGAATATCGAGGGAGAATTTACCCACGCCAGCGGTGCTACTATCTGGGGTGACATTGGCAGTAATTGTGTCTCCAACTTGGTCGATCTTTACGGCTGACTGTTTGAATGTGCGGATGCGATTTTGAGCATCATCAAAGGTGACAAATTCAGTTCCGTCAGCGGCAGCTTTGGCGATGAAATTGTCATAAATTGCTGGACTGTAGAGCGGATCCGATCCAGTCGCCCCATAGTCATGCCAAGCAAATTCAACGATCGGTTTATGAGTATGACTTTTGAGTTGATTATACTCTTTCATCCATAGAGCTTCGGTTTGAGCATTAGTCAGATTGAGGAACCCAATTGCATTAAAGTCAAAGGAAATATTTGGTGCGAAATAAATGGCTTTAGACGTGGGATCGAGAGAACCAAAAGCACTATTATAAGCAGTACCTACACCTGTATAATATTGAAAGTAGTTATCAATTTGTTGGTCTAAAGCTAGGCTATCAGGATTTCCTGGCGTTGCGGCTCCAGTAATATTAATCCCTAATTGTTGCGCGATGATATTCTTGGATTGATTGAACTCAAACTCAGCTTGGGTTGGAGTTAGATTGCTAGGGAATTCTGGATGAGTATAGGAATGAGTGGCAATTTCATTTCCCAGTGCCAACCAACGTTGATAGATTGGTTTCATTACGTTCCAATCTGTTGATTCTCCCAAGGCGGGGTTGTTGCCAATATTGATAAAGTGAGTGCCGACAAATCCATACTTAGCTTTCCAAGCAGTTAGCACATCGGCTAGTTTTGCTTCAACAATTGGTGCTTCTGTTGCAAACCGTGATTGATCGACATCATCCCGCGAGATGAATAAACTAGTATTTCGGGTCAGATCGAGACTAACTTTAGCATTACCTTTGAAAACGATCGATCCAATTGCCTGTGCCACAATATTACTATCGGCAAAAATAGACTGGTTAGCAAAATGCACATTTTGTCCGCCTGTCTTAGTTGCAACGATCGCATTGTAATTTACGCCATTAACTGTTTGTTCGGCCAAAATTGTACCTGTGCCCACCGCACTATAAGCAGCAAAGGCGGTACCTTTATCGTAGTTAATCAACTGTTCGCCAGTTGTGTAGCCAGAGGTGAGGATATTGTTATTGACATCCTTGGCTTTGACGACTGCGTTTAAGACACCACCACCAGCAACACGCTGGATTCCCAGTAAGTTCTTCATCCGGCTATAAGGATCGCCAGCCAGTCCCGCGCCAGTCTCGTCATTAGTCATGAAGTCACCAGAAGCGACAATCCCAATTCCATACTTAGTCACAGCTTGAGTCAGAGTGGTTTCGATCGCACTCAAGTCAGCTTTATTGACATTAGTAAATGAGGGGAAAACTAATGCATCATAATTAACCAATTTGCTTAAATCTTTAAGATCGCTTTCTGCTAGCAGATCGAAAGCTACTCCAGCCTGAATCGCTTGATTTTGAGCCGCCGCATATAGTTGATTGTAAGCTTTTTTGTCGAAAAACTTGTTGGCTGAGGTTTCTGAATAAACGATCGCAATCCGCTTATTGAAATTAGTTCGAGTTGGTAATGCTGCATTGCTAATTGTCAGGCTATTGCTGGCATAGTCACCAGGTAAAAAGACTGAATTGTTGACATCGATATAAGCACTTAATTCTGTACCTATATTCGCAACATTTGCCTTAGGAATTGCCACTTCCAAAGTTTTACCATCAGCACTGCGTTTAAAATCTACTTGCCCAATTAGATTTTGACCTGCGTTGCCGCTATACAAAAATGGCGTACCATCAGCAGCAAGATTAATATTATACTCCGCACCAACAGTTGAGCCAAAAACCTGAAAACCAGTCGCTTTGTTCCCGTCGGTATTCAGCCAAATTGTTGTATTAGCACCAATCACTGCGGCAGTTGAGCTAATCGCAAACACATATCCATCAGCAGTATTTTTGCCAAATACTTGATAGCCAGCGACCTGTTGACTAGGGAAAATATCTAATCTGTCAGTACTACTCCAGTCTGCTAAATTGCCATCAAGAGTAATATTTCCGTAATTATATTTAGGTACAAATTGCGGGTTGGGATTGCCTGCTTGAAAGACAGTTAATTTAGCTGGATTGCTGTAATCTCCAGGTAAAAACACCCGATCGTTCACATCTGCCAGCACATCAATCGCTGTCGGCGCAGTTGCACCCAATAGATTTACAGGCACAGCAATCTCGGCACTCAATCCATCCGCGCTAACACTATAGTCTAGTGGCGTGATATAGTTCTCAGCCGCAGCACCACTGTAGAGATAAGCCTTGCCATCAGCCCCAAAGTTGATATTGTATTCCGCACCACCAGCATAACCAAAGATTTGATATCCGGTAGCCTTATTTTGGTCGGTATTCAGCCAAATAGTCGTACCCGCGCCAATAACCTGAGCCGACTTGAGTGCGAATAAATAAGTATTCGCATTGTACTTACCGTAAACTTCATAGCCTGCCGTTGCCGTGCCATTCGCGGCTGAGTCTAGTCGCTCAGTTGCCGTCCAATCTGCAAGACTACCATCGATCGTAATATTACCGTAAGTGGTACTTAGCTCTAAGTTGTGAATCTTACCATCAACTGCGATTTGCGTATGGTCATTTTCTTGCTGAAGACTAGCTAACTCAGGACTGCTAATCTGCTCACCACGAACGAGCTTAGAAAAAATCGCGCCCTCATCACCAGCACTATCGAGCTGATTGACTTGAGCATCCAAGCAGTGTCCCAACTCTTCTAAAATTACTGCGCTGACTAGGTTGGGCTGCTGTGATTGCAGATCTAATAGCTGCTGACTGATGTAGATTTTATTATTTGTACTGTCAAAAGCACCTCTTCCGCCGTTCAGAAAATCTGCTGAAACAACTCCAATCTCCGGCAATTGTAAGCCATTTGACCAATTTTGTATTAATTGCCACCCCAAGCTTCGATTCCACTGCTGACCAAATGCCAAATCGAGCTGCTGCAAATCTCCACTGGCTTGAATCCAGTTATGCAGTTGGTTCAGGGCTAGATCGATCGCAGCCTGAAGCTGTTGATTTGATTGAGGTCTAGCTGGACTGACAGCTCGATTAGCAAATTCAGACATAAAGATTGGAATGAAAGACTATCAGTAAGTATGTTATCCACAATAAGTTAAAAACTATACTTACGTATGCGTATAAATACTGATAATCAAATTAAACCGCAATATGTATGCACTTGGATACGATCGATATCACCGTTTTGTTGTGTCTAAAAAAGGATAGGGGCACACTCATCTCTTATGCCAGCATAAAAATACTAGTATTAAGCATAGATTTTAGGGCACCCCTACAAGTTATCTGTAGGGGTGCCCTGGATCTACGCCTAGCAATAGTCAATATGTATTGGGGCAACATGTAAACATAGGGAGTATAAAGAGTGTGGGGGAACTAAAACCCAAAGCCCAAAGCTTAATCCCTACAGTGTTCCAAAGCCTTTTTTCTTCTTTTTCTTCGCAGCGGCACCTGGTAAACCTGGCCCTGGCTTGCTGCCACCCATGCCTGGGAAATTGCCCATGCTCATTTGCTGCATCATGCTTCGCATCCGTGTAAATTCAGCAATTAGCTTGGTGACAGCGTTTTCATCGTAGCCACAACCTTTGGCAATCCGTCGCCGCCGACTGGGCATACTGGCGAGTAAATCGGGATTGGCGCGTTCTTCCTTAGTCATCGACTGAATCATCGCTTCAGCTTTTTTGAGCTGATCTTCGCCCTGTTTGAGCTGTCCGTCGGAGAGTTTGCCCATACCTGGAATCATCTTCAGCAAGCCGCCCAGGGAACCCATATTTTTCAACATCCGCATCTGTTTGATGAAGTCGTTGAAGTCAAACTTTGCCTCCATGATCTTTTCGGTCAATTTGGCGGCATCAGCAACGTCAAAATCTTCCTGCGCTTTTTCGACGAGGGTTAGGACATCGCCCATGCCCAAAATCCGCGATGCCATCCGTTCGGGATAAAATGGTTGAAGTGCTTCAACTTTTTCGCCGACACCGACAAATTTAATCGGTTTACCCGAAATTGCCCGCACAGAGAGCGCAGCACCACCGCGCGTATCGCCATCGAGCTTAGTCAGGATCGCCCCAGTAATGCCGATTCGATCGTTGAACGTCATCGTCACATTTGCGGCTTCCTGACCGATCGCCGAATCGACCACCAGCAAGACTTCATCGGGATTAATAGCGGCTTTGACATCAGCCAATTCCGTCATCATTCGATCGTCAATTTGCAGTCGTCCCGCCGTATCGACGATCACCACATCTACGCCCAGTTCCCGCGCCTTGGCGATCCCTTGACGGGCAATTTCGACCGGATTGGCATCCGTTCCCATGTCAAAGACTGGTACATCGATTTGCTTGCCGAGGGTGATGAGCTGATCGATCGCCGCTGGACGATAGACATCAGTTGCTACCATCAACGTGGTGCGATTTTCCTTCCGCAGATGCAGCGCGAGTTTAGCTGTAGCCGTGGTTTTACCCGCACCTTGCAAACCCGCCATCAGAATGACGGTCGGCTTTTGAGCCGCATTCGCTAGGGGACTATTAGTTTCCCCCATCGTCCGCACCAGCTCATCATAGACAACCTTGATAAATTGCTGTTCGGGGCGAACTCCCGAAACTACGTTCGCGCCTTGAGCTTTGATCTCGACTTCCTTAACAAAATTCGTGACCACTTGGACGTTTACATCAGCCGAAAGCAGCGCGCGACGGACTTCTCTGAGCGCGTCCTGAATATTGGAGGACTTGATCTTGTCCTTGCCCCGCAACTTTACCCAGGCTGATTCTAAACTTTCGGCTAATTGGTCAAACATAATCAGAAATTAACAGTTATCGTCGATCGATCTATTGCTCTCTCCAGTGTAATGGATGACAAACACCTTCTACCGATTACCTAACGGTAGACTTCGCCAACGGCTAAATCTAGAATTGAGTCAAGCCAATGACCTTGATGCGATCGAGTGTGGTAGTATCACAATTCTAGTCTGACACCAGTAGAATTTATAAGTATGTTGGCAACAGGAGAATTTGAGTCATGAGTCGATTGACATTACGATTACCAGAAACGTTATACCAACAACTCACTCATCTAGCCGATGGTGAAGGCATGTCGCTAAATCAATATATTGTTGATGCGCTGACTCGTCAGACGACTCTAGCTTATACGGTTTTGACTGTTGCTGATGTAGAAGTTAAGCAACAGCAGCAGACGTTTCAGTCACTGAAGAAGAAACTGGGACAAGCTTCGTCTGATGAGATTGAGTCAGTTTTGGCGACGCGGGAATTAGTCGAACCAGAGCCAGAATTGAGTGCAGATGTTATTGCTCTGATCCAAACCCGAATTCGTAAACGGGCGGAGGATCGAATCGATCGTATAAAATGAAGAGACAACAGGACAAATTAGATTCGATTCAATCATTATTATCTTCTTCTGTTACTTCCCAGTTCGATCGATTAATTACCGTATCAATTTGGTCTTGATGTCTTTCAAGTGCATCAAAAAAGTCACGGCTTTGTTGTCTCAGTGTATCAGAAAGCTCTCTATTTTGTCTTTCCAAGGCACGAGCGATCGCTTTGACGCTTACTACTGTTTCTTTGACATCAGAAGTAACTGCCATTACCGATTTAGCGATCGAGTTAGTTCTTCTTTCGTGGGTACGTTCTACTTCGATAAGTTTGGAAATTTGTTGTGTGTTTTCCGCATTTGCTTGAGCAGTAGCAGCGAGTAATTGCTGAATTCTTTGATATTCACTCGCTCTTTGTTCTCGCTCTGCTGTTGCTTGGTTTTCCATCTGCTCCATCCGCCGATCGAATGCTGAGATCGATCGAGCTAGTAGTTCGGCGATATCTTCGATGCGCTGAGGTAATCTTTCTAAAGGTGTATCGTTCGATTGAGTCATTTCGTTGACGTTACTAACAAGTTCTCTATTATACAAATAATTCTCATCGATCGCATATTCCGATCTACGCAGCTCGATCGCTCCTAGTGAAGTTGGGCGGGTTTGTTTGAGATCGATCGAATTTAGCAATAATTATCTGCATAAATCCGCTTCTACAGATCCTGTATTTAATAGTAGATCGAGCCAGTTCGATCATCTTATAGTAATAGCCCGCCAAGAAAATTTTTTATATTGCTAGAATTTCCACCAAGGTTTATTCTTAATTAGCTTTGACTCTGTAGAGACTTTCTTTGAATGTTTGTATGACATTTTTAGTGAAATATATTTCTGAGCCTTCTGTAAACCTTCTGATGTTGGTATTTCGATAAATAAACAAGGTGGAAACAAAACTAAATTTTCTGGACTTGCTCCTGCATTTAAACCATCGTTAACCACTTTTACATCAGCAGACATTACAGCAAACATTGGAGAAAACTGAGATTCAGGACATTCTTTCGCTAACTTAATTGCCACTTTGAAAAATGGATTGTCTACTAAACCCCCATGTTCAACAACATTTCCTACTCCATTAAAACAAAAATATTCTGATGAAGATTCCACTCTCATATCATCAAGAAATACTCGTCCCCAAGCAATTTGAGTGAATTTATAAGCAAGATCTGCTGTTGAATGAGGAATACCTAACTCACTTAGTTTATTATATATAATTGATTCAGATAGATCGGCTGGATCTTGAGAGGATTTTACTATTTTTACTACTTGGTTAACTGCTGATTCTGGTGTCCAATTCTGGGAATGACTTAATTTAGTTGTAGTCATAAGTATTTCGCTTTAATAATTGACAAAGAGATTTACACTTATAATTCCCTGTTTTTACTCCAAAATTGCCACAACGTCTAATATTATAAACAAGTGGTATTATAATACTGCTTCTAGAATTGTAGTAATGTTGTGAATCTTATAAAAAACGAGCCAATAATTAGGCTCGTTGTAATTCGATAACATTAGTCCGTGCAAACAGACTTTACTCGTAGTATGGCAATTAGACTATAGCTTCATCTCTGACTAACTTCTCCCAGCCGAGATCCTTGAGATTTTCATTCCGACGGAGTGGACGAGTCACCAATTCCAGAATATCGCGAGAATTAGTAAACCCGTGCATTTGCGCAAAGGTAAACTCTACCGACCATTTAGTCGTAATTCCACGTGCTTCTAGTGGGTTCGCATGAGCCATTCCGGTGATGACTAGATCGGGTTTCTGGGCGTAAATCCGTTGCAACTGGTTATAGTTGTCGGGTTTCTCCATGATTGTTGGTAATGGCGAATTCATTTCCCGACAGGTTTTCTCTAGCAGAGCGAGTTCGGCTGCTTGGTAGCGTTTGTCCATGTAGGGAATGCCGATTTCTTGGACTGTCATCCCACAGCGAATCAAGAACCGCGCCATCGAGACTTCCAGAAGATTGTCGCCCATGAAGAAGACGGATTTACCACGAATCAGTTTGACGTATTCTTCCACGCCTTCCCAGATTTGGGCTTCGCGCTCGTCCAATCCTTGGGGTTCGATATTAAATACCGAACAGATTTTCTCAATCCAGGCGCGGGTGCCGTCAGGTCCGATTGGGAATGGTGCGCCAATTAGTTTACACTTACGACGGCGCATTAGTGTGGTAGCGGTGCGGCTGAGGAAGGGATTTACGCCGCAAACGTAGTAACCTTCTTCGAGTACAGGCAGCTCGGTAAAGCGTTTGGCAGGGAGCCAGCCGGAGACTTTGATCCCCTGTTTTTTCAGCTCCAGCGTCAGGTTTGTGACGACAGGATCGGGTAAGGAACCGAATAATACTAGTGGTGGATGATCTTTATATTCGGAGTCAGAAGCTTTGACATCTTCTTGCTTGCGTCCGAAGTTCATCAGCTTGGAGATGGCGTTGCGCTCATCTTTCTCTTCCTGCGCCACAGGAGCCTTCTCTGGACACCGTGCCGCCATTGCTGCTA
>JANXVE010000170.1 GCA_025351825.1 Chamaesiphon sp. 341R_metabat_111
GCAAAAATGAGCAGTTGCTATATGACTATCTACAAAGTCATCACCAAGAGGTATGGTGGCAAACAGAACTCGAACATTTTAACCAAGATGAACATGGTGTTACCGCACAAGTAAAAACCGCTGAGGGTGAATCTGAAATAATCGCCGCTAAATATCTGGTCGGTTGTGATGGCGCAAGAAGTCCGGTTAGACACTCGCTCGGACTGACTTTCGAGGGCAGTACTTTGGAGCGGTTATATTATGTTGTCGATGCTCAGATCGATTGGGAGTTTGGTGCTGATGCTGGCTACGGTTGTATCTCGCGAGATTCCTTAACCTTCTTTTTTCCGATGGCGGGCGAAAAAAGATACCGAATTGTGGGCACCTTTCCTGAAGGCTTCGATCGAAACGTCGGTGAGATTTTGTATGAAACGATCGAGCAACGCATCAAGGGAGATACCAAACTGTCCCTCGATCTCTCTAACGTCAAATGGTTTTCGGTTTATAAAGTTAATACTCGCGCCGTCAACAAGTTTGCTGTCGGACGCTGCTTTGTCGCTGGTGATGCGGCACACGTTCATTCTCCAGCAGGTGGACAAGGGATGAATACTGGCATTCAGGATGTCTATAACCTCGCCTGGAAGATGGCTTTCGTTATTAAAGGCTATGCTAGTGAAAAACTGCTAGAGACTTATAACGAAGAACGGCTCCCCAATGCCCAAAGACTGCTGGAGACGACCGATCGAGCTTTTAATGTGCTGGTTGGCTCAAACTGGTTTTTCAGTTTTATGCGAATGAAGATTTTACCCCTAGTCGCAAAATATGCGATCGGGCGTGAGGTTGTTGGGAAAAATATTTTCTCGGCGATCTCCCAAATCCGCATCAATTATCGGAATACATCATTAAGCAAGCACGATCACGATAAAAATTTTCAGGTCAAAGCTGGAGATCGAATGCCGTACTTTCTCGTTAATGGTGCAAATGTTTACGATCGACTCCGCATCCCTAAATTCCATCTGCTGGTTTTCTCTGACGATAAATATGGCGGTCTAGATTTGCAGACGGAACTCGAAACTAAATATGGAGATTTAATTGACTTCAACGTCATCCCACTCCATCCACACATCGAAGAGATATTCGGAACAAATCGACCTTTTCAATTGCTGCTGCGACCCGACAACTATATCGGATTTATATCCAAAAAATCTTCATTAGCCGATCTCAGAACGTACATTAACGCTCTGGAAAGAGTTTGAGCCTAAATTTAGTATACTGGGATTGGTAGAACCATAAATATTAGATCTAAGATAGTATTTTAAATAGACTCTGGACTCTTATGAATCTTTATTCCCGACTGATTTTTCCGACGTTAATCGACAGAGTGATGTCTGGTGAAAGCTTTGCCAACTATCGGCGGGCAGTTCTCGCCGATGCGGTTGGATCGGTATTAGAGATTGGCTTTGGTACTGGTTTGAATTTGGCTTATTATCCACAAGGTCAAGTGGATAAAATCGCCACTGTTGATGTCAATCCAGGCATGAATAAACTTGCTCAAAAACGGATTGCAGCTAGTTCAATCGAGATAGATTTTCAGGTGCTAAATGGCGAAAAATTACCGATGGCAGATGATACATTCGATACGATAGTTAGTACTTGGACACTGTGCAGTATTAAACAGGTAGAAACAGCGATCTCCGAAATTCACCGCGTCCTCAAACCAGGTGGTAAATTCCTATTTATTCTCATTCTGAGAGGCTACGCCAACGAACATGGATTGAGCAGTGAACCAAATATTCAAACTTGGCAACACCGACTTACCCCGATTCAAAAAGTGATTGGGGATGGCTGTCATCTCGATCGACCGATCCGCCTATTAATCGCCAAACAGTTTGATAATTTAGAGGTTCAGGAATTTTATAGCCCTGATACACCTAAAATTGGGGGGTATTTCTATCAGGGAATTGCAATTAAATAAGTGCTAAATTGCTGAAACCTATTTAACGAGAACGTCTAGGTTCGTGGGAAAGTTATCTAAAATAGTAATTCAGCTAGGAAACATTCACCCAGAAATCAGCAACAACTATTTTGCCACCTCGATTGAATTGTCCCCAAATTTTGTATTTTCCAGGTTTGGGAAATTTTGCCAGAAAATGAATCTCGCCATCAGACATATTCGTTGCCGTGTGAGGATGAGCGTGGATATAATTAGTCCTAGCCAATGGCGATGACTGCTGGATAATTACCAAATGTCCCTTCTCGCCTAGATAGGGACGTAAATCGTTTACTAGGGCACCATTGCTCTGTTGCAGTTTAAAGACAAGCATGGCTTCCTCACCAGCTTTTAAGCCCGATTTAGGCAGCTCAAGACTGGCTTTGATGTCGCCGATTGGTTTACTAGTTGCCATATCGATGGGAATAGCTGGAGCTGGAGTACCATCGACTTTAAGGTTCAGCACCGATACCTGTTCCTCTTGCCCAGTAGGTTTAAAGTGGCTCAATAAGATATAGCGACCCCCGTTAGGAAAGCTTTTAGTCACCTCTAAGCGACCATTTTGCTTGTAGACAGGATGAAGATAGTCGAAGTATTGGAGATCGTCACTAACGACGATAAGGTGCATCAGCTTTTCTTGGAACAGGGTAAATTGTCCGAGCGGCTTGCCCTGGTTATCCCGAATATTAATAACTAGGGGTACGATAGTTTGAGGCTTGATGCCACTAGGTGTGGTCAATTTAGCAATTGCTGTGACTGGAAATGTCATCCTCTGTATAGCTTGCCTACTATGTCCACCATGCTCGCTCTGTGCCATCGACTTGTTTGGAACTGCTGGCGCGGATTGACTGAGATTATAACTGGCTGCAATGACAGTATCTGGTTTACTGCCGATCTGTCGAGCGCAGCCTATATTTATTAGTAAATTACCAATCGCGATCGTCGTAGCACTAGCCAGCCAAGTCGATGTCAGAATTTTGAGCATAGTTATTTAGTCTTAGTTATCGATCTTCGCTCCTAAATTATCGGTCGAAATTAAAACGACCATCAGCTTTTTCAGTACCGATCGTTGCAGTAACTTTGACTTGATACTGACCAGTAACTTTCTCTTTTAATACTGCGGCATAATGTTTACCACTGGCATCATAACTAAGTGGAAGAGTTTTCAGTTTACCATCTGGTAATTGGACATCGGCAGTGACTTTGGCATTAGTAACAGCTTCATGATTATCACCTTTTTGCAGATATAAATCTAAGTGAGTTTCATTACTACCCTTCTCTGGAACTAACTCTAAGTGATATTTACCCGATTCTACTACTTGTCCCCCGTTACCCTTACCACCCTTGCTACTTTCAGTTGCCGTAGTCGTTGCTGAAGATGTAGTTGCGGCTGGAGGTGCAGTTTCCGCTGTAGGTGTAGCAGCATTGTTGCTCGCTGAGTCGCTGGTTTTTGACCCTTTGCTACAGGCTCCCAGCAATAGTAGTCCAGCACTAGCTAAAACGATAATTCCTGAAGTTAATGGTTTCATTTGTTGCACTCCTAATTAAATATTATTGTTGAGTAAAATAGGCTTCACTAAAAAGTCGCGCTCAAATATATAGCTCTACACTATTAAAATCAACGTGTTGGAAAATAGGCTTCGCCAATATAATTGGTTGACCCATCTATAGTTTTACCATAAATATAATATACAGACAATTGTGTCAACATATTGCGGTTGACACCATTAAATTCGATTCGTAATTTAGTATCGGGAGCGATCGGTTGGGTAAAGTTAACTAGTAACCACTGACCTTGGCGGGAAATGGGGGCAGAGATCGTTCGATCTCCATCAGTAATTTCAATTTTGTTGGTTGAAAATTCAAGATTTTCGGGAACCTCCAGCCATAATAGTTTTAAAGCTTGGCTGCTGCGAGGAACATGAACTTGAATAGTCTGGCGACTAGTCGCCCACTTACTAATAGGAAACTCAAATTTACTATCTACATGAGGCGACAGACTATCTCCAGCATTAGCACTTGCATAGTTACTAATATTAACGGCTGTAGTTACTAGACTCCAAGTAGCGATAAATAGCCAGATTTTTTTCATTACTTTAAATGCTCTTACCTCTCTATATATCTACTATAAGTAGCCAAGATGAAATTCAGATGAAATCCCCAGGATCGGCTACTTTTAATTGACGATCGCCTAGTGTCGCGATTGAGGTCTAGACAAATAAAAGCTGAGATTCTCTCCGATCGGATATCCCAGCTTTTGTTTAGCAGTAATAGAACCGATTACTCTTACTCTCCTCCACTCTTATCTTCGCTATTTTTAGTATGATGAACTGTGGTCGCGGGAGTCGCACTTAGAAGATCGGGGTTAGCTGAGTTACTAATCTGTTTCTCAGGGGTAAAAATTCCCACTAACAATCCAGTCATAGCGACAATAATAATTATTGAATCCACAGCATTGGAAGTATCTAAATGAACCATATGCTCCCCTTTGATAACCTCATACATTAATAACCCAGCACTAACGATTGTGGTAATTCTTAAAGTTAATGATTGCATTTTAGTACTTTCGATTAAATATTTTTATTAATAAATTAGGCTTCGTCAAAATTGCACGATCTATTTAAAGGTTCTCGATCGACTAAGCATTCAGATCTTGCACCTGTATAGTTTGCTCCACATTCAATTCAATCCACTCACTCGAAATAGCCTCTACCTACAAAACTGCTTTTCCCATCGATCGATTTGCCATAGACAAAATATTCAGGCAATCTTACTAGCATATTTCGGCCGATCCTATTAAAGGCGATCCGCAACGTTGTATCGGGAGCGATAGACCGCTCGAATTTGATTTGCAGCCACTGACCTCGACAGGAAATTAGAGCAGAAATCGTTCGTGTATGTAGCGTCGGCTTTGCAACATCTCGTTCGCTAAGCGTCGGCTCGGCCGAATCGGTAATTTGAATTTTGGCAGTTTGGGGCTTAAAATTATCGGGAATATGAATCCATAATTTTGTCAAGATTTGACTATGACAGGGAATATGAACTTGAATAGATGGGCGAACCATCATCCATTCATTGTTGGGATCGAATTTACTATCAACATGCGATGAAAGGCGATTTGTATTATTAACGTATGCACGATTGTAACTATTAGAGGTGGTAGTTGCTCGACCTAAAGAATTGATAAATTGGTAGATTTTTCCCATTACTTTAACTCCTCGTCGATCTATAACGACTATAAATGCCCAAGATGAAATCCAGGTGAAATTACTTGCAGGAGCTACTTTTATTTACGATCGTCTAGAGACAGGCTTACGCTGTCATTACAAAAAGCTGGAATACTCTCTCCTAGAGCATCCCAGCTTTTATCAATCCGTCGTCATAGCTAAAATTCGTTTGCGTAGCGTCCCGTTGGCGTAGCCTCTTCTCGGAACGAGACGCTTCGCGAACGGAGAGAAGGGAAAGAGAATCGCAACCACCTATAAGCGTACTGACAGAACTAGAAATGGCAATTAATTGGCTAATTTTTAATAGTAATTAGCTAAGAGCCTAGATAAATCTATGAAATATTAAAAACACATTATGAAGTTGGTGTCAATCGACACCCATGCTTAGTCTAGGAGCTAAATTTTCGGATGGGTCTAATACTAGAAACGCTTTGAGAAGCCAAGGTATGGATTAATATCATTTGCTCCGTGAGTTAGTCCAATAAAAGCTCCTAAATCAATTTGAGTATCGTTTCCTATATTGAGCAGTAACCCTGTATCAAACGTAGCAATTGCGCCGAGCTGACTTTCGTTATTGAATCGAGTAGCGATCTCAAAAAAAGTACCTAGCGACGGCGTAATTTGGTAGTCAAGCGACACAACATTGGCAGACTCAATATGGTAGCCATCACTAGCTCCATTTTTGATTGCATCTAACTCTACATTTACTTCGATATCCAATTCGTTACTAATCTTGTAAATGAATAAAGTCGTCAATCCCCCTTCAACCGAATTGCCACCCAAGCCTTTTTGAGCAGTAGGAATATTGATGAAAGGGAAAAGAGCAAATGCAGTATCACCAGGTTTTTTATAGGTATCATTGCCATAAATATTAATTTTTAGACCAGGCTGAAGAGTATCAAAACCCGCACTTTTTTGAACTTCTCCAGTGCCACGAGATGTCGTGCGTACTAAGTTGTATGGTTGAAATAACAGACGAAATTCAACGTTGTTAGTCAAGCCAGCTCTGAGCGTAGTCGAACCAAACAGAAATTTTTCTGTAGTATCGCCATTTTCATCCACACCTTTTCTTGTATAGTTAATTACATCTGTTTCGGTATAAAAATGCCCTGCATCTACTGTAATAGGACTAGTAGCCAGATTCGGACGATCTGTACTAAATTCTCGTAGCAATTCCTTCGGTGTGGGATTGAATAGATTGTATTGACTTTTATCGGGTGGTGGGCTGCTGGGTGCGGGGGACTGTGCGTAGCGTGGGAATGTCGAGTTGAGTCGATCGGTTGCAGTCTTGGGCATTTGTGCCAATCCTGGTGTGGTATTGCTAGAATCGAGTAACGATGATAGAGCAGAAGAACTACTTAAATGGTTGTCAGGAAGATCCAATTGATTACTGAGAGTCTTCTTGATTAAAGATTGTGCTTCACTAGCTGGGGCATACATAAACAAGCCAGCAATGCTCAAAAGCAGAGCAACAGAACATTTCAGATTTAGATACATGACAAAATTCTATCGATTGAAAATACTTACTCAATCAGTATATATCTTAGTAGCGTAACCAACGGGAGCGTAGCCAGATTAGGAGCGTGGATATTGAGGTAGCTAAAAAATTGAATCGATCTTACTTATCCATCGATCTTAGTTGCCAATCCACATTACTAAGATAATTGCAATCGGCGATCGCTTGTGAAGGCAAACGTTTAGCCTCAATTGCAGCTTTGACTAAATCTTTGGCGGTGATTTTGCCAGTTTTGACATCGTAAACAAATAAACCGAATCCAGGAATAGACTGCATCCGATATTGACCTTGGTAAGCAGTACCAACTAATTCAAATGGAGTTATATATTCTGTGGGATTATTATTTAATTGTGTTAATGATTTTGTAATGACCTCCGGCTTATCCTTTGCTTCTACAGAAGTGTTTACAGCTAGAGAAATGACAATAACTGCCAAGCTGCTTGAAAGAAAGCGTTTCATAAGAATACACCTTTATACAATCTGTCGAATAAATTGACTGTAACAACAAATTGTCAAGAACTAGAGAAGAGATCGAGTTTATTTATTTCAAAACTATTTTAGGTCTTGACGAGTTCTTGACTTTTATTACCTAATGTAGATGGTGTTGAGTCCAAATTCAGAAATTTAACCCATGAAACCCTCAGTAAGAGTCAGTCTCATTGCCGCAGTAGTCGCTACTATGGGTATCGGTGGTATTGCCAAAATGGTATCGGCATCTGCACCTAATACATCATCAATGGCAGTTGCCCAAGAGAAAGTAGAATCGCCTACCGATCGAGCAACCGAAGCAGCGGAGGGAAATAAAACAAACAGTCTATATGCCTACACTGGCGAGGAGTTAGCACCGGAGGCAAAGGTAAGTTTAGCCGAAGCTCGTAAGATTGCTCTCAACGCACATCCTGGTCAAATTACGGATCAGGAACTAGAGAAGGAAAGCGGAGGAAGTCGCTTGCGCTATTCATTCGATATTAAGCAGGGTGCGACTACCTTTGAAGTCGGTGTCGATGCCAAGACTGGAAAGCTACTTGAAAATGCTGCTGAAGGCAAAAACCCAGATTAATAACCTGTGATGTTGCTTAATTAAAGCATTTGTCTACACGATACTATTTAATTAGTTGGCATAGAAAATGAAGCTAATAATTGTATGGAATAACTCCCACCATTATTTTGCTAGCTAAATGGATCGATAGTTTTTATCTTCATAGAGTGGTGATAATTACTATCGGTCAATTTATTTATAAAGAACCATAATAATTTGCACTAAATCAGTGCATCTTGTTTATCAAAATAACTATGGAAAAGTCATATTACATCTCTCGATCGATAGATGCAAAATCAATTTAGTTGATTACATTTGTAACTACCTACAATTATCTTTGCTACAAAGTATAGCTAAATTGGATCGAAAGCTGTTGAGGGATTTGTTAAAAGTTTTAATTAAATTCTCACAATATCAATAGAAGTAACTAATAATGAATGCAACAACGAATACCGCAGCCAAAGACATTCTTAGTAAAGTTCCCGCAGTCACCTTGAGCTTCTGGGTAATCAAGATTCTGGCTACAACCCTCGGCGAGACAGGCGGGGATGCTTTGTCAATGTCAATGAATCTCGGCTATCTCGTCAGTACTGGCATCTTTGCAGGCATATTCTTGGTGGCGGTATTAGCTCAGATTGCTGCAAAGAAATTTCATCCGCTCCTGTACTGGACGACAATTATTGCCACGACAACAGTAGGAACCACATTGGCAGATTTTGTGGATCGTTCGCTGGGCATCGGCTATGCGGGTGGAACTGCAATATTGATAGTCTTACTACTCGCCTCACTATTTATTTGGTATCGCACTCTGGGTTCGATTGCCGTGCATACGGTGAAATCGCCCAAAGCTGAAATGTTTTATTGGGTGACGATTATGTTTTCCCAGACCTTGGGGACTGCGCTCGGCGATTGGACAGCCGATACAACAGGTTTAGGGTATACAGGTGGTGCAATCGTCTTTGGCACGATGTTAGTAGCAGTTGCAGTTGCCTACTACCAAACAAACATCTCTCAAACCTTGCTATTTTGGGCGGCTTTTATCCTGACTCGACCTCTCGGTGCGGTTGTCGGAGACTTTCTAGATAAACCCATTGCTAAAGGGGGACTGAATTTAAGCCGTTACACAGCATCGGCGGTTCTACTGGTATTAATCATAGTGTGCATTTTGATGTTACGGCAAAGACCAGCAAAGCAAGGACATTGAGCAGCGGAAAATAAGTAAGATCGAGCAAATTTTTAAGTGTAGTTTGCAAACAATCTTACAGCCAAATTTTAACGTACTCAAACGGTGTTACCAAAAAGATTTTCTCACACATTTAGTCTGCACAAGGAATTTTTAATCATGCAAGTTTCACGAAAAATATGTTTTCTGGCAGCTTTTATCGGGATCTTAGGAATTAGTAGTTGTGCGCGAACCAGCACACCTACTCAAGTTTTTCTGTAGATGAGGCATCACTAGTCCAATTAAACCCAATTCCTATATCGATCGAGAGCAATACTATGAACACAAGTAATATATCAAACAGGGTACCAGAAGTTATCGGTTCGTTCTGGATTATTAAGGTGCTAGCGACAACAGTAGGTGAAACAGGGGCAGATTATCTGTCTACAAACCTCAAACTCGGTTTGAGCGGTACATCATATATTATGAGCGTTATATTATTACTCGCTCTTTTCAATCAATTCAGGCTCAAACATTATGTACCTGTCAGTTACTGGATTGTTGTCGTGTTGATGAGTGTGACAGGTACACTCATCACCGATCGACTAGTTGACGAGCTGAAAGTTAGCTTAGTTACAATTATTATAGTTTTTAGCATTATCTTAGCAGTAGTCTTCTCGGTCTGGTACGCCAATGAAAAAACATTAGCGATGCACTCTATAAATACAACGAAAAGGGAACTATTTTATTGGGTAGCTATTTTGGTAACATTTGCCTTGGGTACGGCAACAGGAGATTATCTGGCAGAGGCTCTGAAGCTGGGTTATTTGGAAGCAGCCATAATATTTGGTGCGGCAATCGCCGCGATCGCCATCGGTCATTTTTACTTCGGGATGAATGGAGTATTAGCATTTTGGCTAGCTTATATCCTGACTCGTCCGCTGGGTGCTTCGATCGGCGATCTTCTATCTCAACCTACCAGAAATGGGGGCTATGGTTTGGGGACAGTCGGTACTAGTATCCTATTCCTTTCAATTATTACGAGTCTAATTATTTACTTGAGTTTCAAGCAGAAGAAAGTAAGATCGTTACCGATCGACTGATAGAATGTAAGAGGTTTAATTTTGCTCACTGCTCTTGAACAACTACCTAATATGTGGCTGATTGTTTACCAGACGATCGAGTGCCCATTACAACTTTGATATGTCAAACTTAGGATTATATTCACCTGACTCCCTTTTAGCTTTTCTGTTTACTTCTCCAGGCTCGATTATTTTTCAGGTAGGCTTCCTCACATTTAGATGGTATGGATTACTGATTGCCTCAGCGGTGCTTATTGGCGTAAACCTATCTCAATATTTAGCAAAGCAAAGAGATATCGCTCCATCACTAATTCAAAAATTAACGATCTGGCTGGTAATTACGGCACTTCCCTGTGCCCGTCTTTATTATGTAATTTTTGAATGGTCGGAATATGCCCGCAATCCTGGCGATATTTTAGCAATTTGGAAAGGAGGGATTGCGATTCATGGTGCGATTATTGGTGGATTGGTGACGACGATCGTGTTTGCTCGCTGGCACCGGATCTCTTTTTGGAAGTTAGTCGATGTTGTGGCTCCTTCATTAATTTTAGGACAAGCGATCGGACGATGGGGTAACTTTTTTAACTCGGAAGCATTTGGCGCGCCAACTAATTTACCGTGGAAGTTGTATATCCCCATCCAACAGCGACCACCAGGATTTGAAGGTTTTAAATATTTTCACCCCACATTCTTGTATGAATCACTTTGGAATCTTTCAGTTCTATTTCTGCTCCTAACTCTATTCGTTCTTGCTGCCAAACCGAACTCTCAAATTAAAGATGGTACTATTTTCTTAGTTTATCTAGTAACTTATAGTATCGGTAGATTCTGGATTGAAGGACTACGCACTGACAGTCTGATGCTGTTAAATTTACTGCGGATCGCTCAAGTAATTAGCCTTACAGGTATTCTGGTAGGAGGGATGGGTTTAATTTGGCTGTACTGGCTCAAACGTCCGCTGCCCGATGTGAATACAACCAGAAGATCCACAACTGAAATATGACTTTTTCTTTCAATTCATACGGGTGACGGGAAGTGCAAATAGTTTCCTCATCGGTTGGACACCTTTATCGAGATCTCCTGCTTTATTCAAATATTCATAAATCCCCAACGCATCTTCAGTCGTGCGGAGTAAAGAATAGTGATTGTAAGGAGTAGAATCGACAACACCCCTTGCGCCGTGGTTGGTGATGACAATGGTGGCAATATGTCCGCCCCCAAAATTACTCAAACCCTTGGGATCGAAACCACAACAACCTTGAGGAGCGACCTTTTGGCGAGGGTTATTATCTTCATCCCAAGTAATGACGATCGCACTATTTTCTGGCGAAGACCAAATCGAGGACTGCATAATTTGGTCGATTACTTTGCCAATCTGAGCGTCACCAGTGTGAATTAATCGGTCTTCATTGGGACATTCTACCAGCCCGTGCATTTCGTGGCATTGGTTAAGAATAATGTGGCTATAGTTAGGTACTTTGCCACTGTTAAGATCCATCGACAGCCGATCTAAACCCACAACTTTTTGGGCTAAATCGGGATCGTCTTGAACTGACTTAAAGTTCATGAATCCATTATGTTTGGCAGCATAGAGGGCACGAATCCCACTGGGGAAAACGACCGCCTTCGAGCCAGGAGTGGGCAGGTTCTCAAAGTAGCCCTTCCATGTTAATCCTTTTTGTTTGAGCTGGTCGAGGAGACTTTTGGCGACGATGGTGTGATTTGCATAGTTAGGTTTTTGGGCATGGGGACAGAAGGGATCGGAGCTACTAGATTGACAATAAAAAGCATCATCATCATGAATGCCAAAGTTACTGCCACCAAGCATGGCAATATAGTTAGCTTCGCTGGGATGAACTTCGCCGTAAAAATTGCTTGCTAACCCATAGGTTTTAGCAAATTGGTTGATTCTAGGTGCGTTAGGACTGCCGATAATTTGGGCATAGCCTTTATTCTCAGCAACGAGCGTAAAAATGTGTTTGTAGTGGGGAATTGCTCGATCGGCTGGTGTTGAATTTTTGGAGATGGTGGGGCTGGGACTAGTACTCGTGCTGGGCTGGATTTGAGGGGATGTATTAGCTAGAGGAGGACGTAAGGAAGAACATCCACTCATCCACGAACCTAGACTCAAAGTACAAACAGTCATTACGAGGGTGCGCTCGACAGTCATTTAGTGCCATCTCCTATTTGTTAGTCAATTTAGGACTGAAAATTTAGTGCAAGAAACCTTGCACCGAACCAACAATCAAGAATAACCCGATCGCGAGTCGATACCACACAAAAATCCAAGTACTCTGACTCTCCAGATAACGCAATAGCCCATAAATAGCCAAAAAAGCCGAAATGCTCGCCGAAGTCAATCCCACCATCAGCACAAACCAGCCATTAGCATCCAGTCCAGCCTTGAAGAGCGCGTGTAATTCGATCGCCCCAGCCAGAGTAACTGCGGGCAATCCCAGTAAAAACGAAAACTTGGCAGCAGTTTCACGTTCCATCCCCAGAAACAAGCCAGCCGTAAGAGTCGAACCCGATCGCGATACACCTGGAATTAGAGCTAGAGCTTGGGCGATCCCCACCAACAAGCCATCTTTGAGGGTCAGCTTACCAAATCCGCGCTCTCTGGTACCCTGAAACTCGGCTAATGCTAGTAATAACGACATCACGATCGAAGCTACTCCGATGACGACTAAGCCCCGCAGGGGCGAATTTGGCGCGTTGAGTGTTTTTTTGAGCAGCAGCCCTAGAATACCCAATGGTAGCGTCCCGATAATCAGTCCTAGCGTCAGTTGGAGATCTCTAGATTGATAATTGCCATCAGCGATCGATCTAACTGTACCCCCCACTAAACTCTTAATATCCTTCCAAAAATAAGACAGAACTGCACCCAAACTCGCCATCTGCATCGCCGCCGAGAACGCCGAACCTGGATCTGGCCATCCTAATAGACTGGGGACGATCCGCATGTGTGCGGTGCTACTAATCGGCAATAACTCGGTAATTCCTTGGACGATTCCCAGAATCAACACCTTGAACCAACCTAACTG
>JANXVE010000179.1 GCA_025351825.1 Chamaesiphon sp. 341R_metabat_111
GACGAGAGGGGATTTCGAGCATTTCGATAATAACTGCTTTTTTGGATAAAAACAGTTTAACAGTTCTCCTCTCTTTTCTCCTCAACGCTATTCCTCATCAGTCTTTGCTCGAATCTCTACGGACTTTTGTCCGTCAATCAGCTTTACAACACTAGAACGCGATGCTATGAAGAATTAGCAGTAGTGGAAGCGTATATAAAATCAGGAATTCAAGTTGCACCTGTGGTTCATTTCGCGGATGAAATCGCGCTGAGGTTTCCTCAGCGTGCGTTTCACCAAGCAGACGAGACTGGAATGCGAGTCAAAAGTAAGTTGATGTGGTTACACGTAGCTTGTAATACCTGGTTAACCGCCTACTTTATCGATCCTAAACGGGGTCAGTTGGCAATGGATACGATTGATATTCTGCCTAATTTTGAAGGAGTTAGTGTTCATGATGGGTTAGCTAGTTATGGCAAATATGACAGCACCCATGCTCTTTGTAATGCCCATCATTTGCGGGAACTACGATTTATTGTCGAACGTTACGAGCAAGATTGGGCTGGTGACCTGATGACACTGCTGGTAGAAATTAAAACGAATATCGCAATTGCTCAAGCAGCCGGAGAGAAAAGCTTAACTCTCACCCAGCTAGCTGATCTTGAACGACGTTATCAGGAAATAATTGAAGCAGGATTAATTGCAAATCCACCCCCACCTATTGATGTAGATTTGCCACCGCGAAAAGGTCGTCGAAAGCAGAGTCCACCTAAGAATTTATTAGACCGCCTTCAATTACACCAATCTGCGGTTTTATTATTCATGCATGATTGGCGAGTTCCGTTTGATAATAATCAGGCGGAGCGGGATGTGCGAATGATGAAATTAAAACAGCGGCGCATCGAACGGGAGGTTCCCTCCCGTTTGTGTGCGACAAGACAGAAGATCTCTGGTACTTTCCGTTCGATTGAAGGTGCCCAACAGTTTTGTCGGATTCGTGGCTACATCTCTACTCTTCGTAAACAGGGTCTTCAAGTTCTCGATTCCCTCAGGCTCGTTTTCATGGAAACGCCACTTTTTCCTACTCTTCAGCCTGAGTAGTTACAAAATAGAAGCTATAGGAGTATTACTGTCACTGGACGTTGAATCTAGAGAGCGATTGTCCGCTGTCCATATCCCCTAACAATTATCTATGCTTGCTAATGAAGCTACGTCAGGCAATCTTGCCGCATTATCTCGACGACTAAAAATTCCTAAAAATACTTTGTGGCTCTGGTGGAATGGAGAGGTTGTACCATCATTAGAATCTTCACTTCGTATCTGTAATCATTTCGATATTACCCTGGTTCAATTTTTCACTGGAGAAATGGGAGCGCAGCCAAATCTGGACAATTTGCGAGTACTCAAGCAACAATCCTTAACCACGGCTTCTAGTCAGTCATTTGACCTAGAAGTAGCTCGTCTTTTTCTGGAGCGAGTACTATCTCAAAAGGTGTCACCAGCACTGTCTGTAGTAGAGGTGTCACGTCGGCTAGGATGCAATCGTCGAATCCTTTACAAATATTTCCCCGATCTATGCTGGGAGATCGCTAGTATCTATAAAAAATATCTCAAACAATCGTGCGAGGAGAACCTAGCCTCTTGTTGCCATCAGATACGGCAAATTGTTGCTCAACTCTATATGGAAGGTCGGTATCCCAGTGAAAGCCAGGTTGCCCAGTTGATGGATAAGCCAAACTTTCTGCGTTACGAGAAAGTTCGGTCTGTTTTAAGGGCTGCAAGGAATAATTATGCACCTGCAATAACTTGTGTGGAAGCATAACTTTGCCATCTCAGATTGGAAGTATAAGCTTGCCGTTGCGGCAAAGTTATGGGTTAAGTCACAACTAGCACAAGCCAGTCGCTAGATTTAAAACGGAAAGGGTGAGATTCGAACTCACGGAAGCTTGCACCTCATCCGATTTCAAGTCGGACGCATTCGACCACTCTGCCACCTTTCCAAATGTAAGTACTTCATATTAGCACGATCGAAGCAGATCTCGATCGAACCATCAAAATTCATCAGTGAGCTAACCAACCACAGCTCGCTGAAGATAGAACCTTCTTGAGCCTAGCCTGGGAGCTTGGACTGAGTGTATATGCTGAGGTGACTTGTCCAGTCGCTCGATCGTAAATTATCGCTCAAGCAGTAATTCGTGATATCGTCATTTTCTGGCAGATGTATTGCGTTTATGTATTCCAACGACTGTGAAACTCAACCTCCTCAACGGTGCAGCTCTGAAAAGATTAGCGATCCTTGCGATTATTATCACCTCAATCTCGATCTTTGTGTGGTCATTGATGGTGTGGATGCCAGGAGAGAGTTACCGCCAAAATTTATCGCCCTTAAGTTCGATTGAAATTAAACTCAAAGATCGGCTCAAAAGTGATGTTGAAACTCTCGCGGTTAAAATTGGTCGTCGGAATTTCGACAGTTACCAAAACCTCGTTGCAGCCAAAGACTTCCTCACCAAAGAATTGGAACAAGCAGGGTACAAAGTTCGAGAGCAGCAGTACACAATTGAAGCCAAAACTTTCAACAACCTCGAAGTCGAAATTCCTGGTAGTAGTCGCGCTGATGAAATCCTGGTGATTGGCGGACATTACGATCGTGCATTCAATACTCTTGGTGCAAATGATAACGCTACAGGTGCAGCCGCAGTCCTTGCCCTCGCCCGCGAATTTGTCGGGACAAAACCGCTACGAACCCTGAGATTTGTCGAATTTACTAATCAAGCACCGCCCTACTTCCAGACAGAGAATATGGGTAGTTTGATATATGCCCGAGCCGCTAAACAACGAGGCGATAAAATCGTCGGCATGTTTAGTTTGGAGAAACTAGGCTATTTCTCTGATAAAGCCACTACTCAGAAATATCCGCCACTACTCAGTTTTTTCTATCCTAACCAAGGCAACTTCATCGGCTTTATTAGCAACATTGATTCGCGAGAATTGCTCCGCAATACGATGCGATCCTTCCGCGCTCAAGCGAAGTTTCCCTCCGAAGGCGCAGCTCTACCCAGCTCGATTCAAGGTGATGTTTGGTCAGATCGGTGGTCATTTTGGCAGCAGGGTTATCAAGCTTTGATGATTACTGATACGGCATCTTTTCGCTATCCCGACGATCGCACAGCAGATACGGTGGACAAAATTGATTTTGAGAAACTAGCTAGGGTGACTACTGGAATTAGTAAGGTGATTCGTGACTTTGTAGGTTTAGATGGCTAACTTACATCCTGCTTCAATGTATAGATGCTATTGCTTAGTGATAAGGGCGGGCACAAGGCCACGCCCCTACGGGTTAATTGTGTGAAAGCGTGGTCTTTTGTGTGCTCTGGATCTGCACTTTACTTTAATACTGCTGGTAAACCAACCTCTTTTGGCGTAACTAATTTACCATCAAAACTCATCGCATATTCCCCAATACTTCTCGCTTCAGCTACTTGACGGCGGAGTTCGGCTCGATCGAAATCATTATCCACACCGCCCAATAGATAGACAATCAATTTGGCGGCTAAATCTCTGCCAGATACCAAAATCCGTTGCTTATTAGGGTCGTATAAAATCCCATACCAGAGCGATTGGGGCGTATTAATCTGACTGAAGCCACCATCGGCATCATATCGATCGAGTTTACGGAAAACCTCAGTTTCAGCCATTTGTTTTTTAAAAACCGCCATCCCCACACCTTGAGCAAAAGCAACTTGTCCGACGGGGCGAAATAAGATATGTCCCTCCCCACCCCCAGGTTCAAAGCTAAAGCGGCGTAATTTGGGGGTATCTTCCCCCTGCAACCGTCCGAAACTAGTAAATTGAGACATTCGATCGAATAACGCACTAAAAGCCGCCATCCCCGCTGCTAGTTCGGCTGTGTCTGGACGCAGGGGCACTAAACCTTTTTGAGCTTTGGGCTTCCAATGGGGAAATTGATGCTGAAGATATTTCGCCGCCATATCTTGCAAAGCTTGCAAAGTAGTCAATACCGTTGTCTTCGTCGCCACCGTTGCACTATCCCAATTTACGCGCGGTTTGCGTCCTGAGATATCTTTTAGTAACGAATGATTGACAGCAATATTTCGCGCCACAATTGCAAAGCCATCATTTTCATCGAGTTGCGCTAACTGTCCTTTACTTAATGCCACCGCCATCAAATTCACATGCACAAAGATCGATCGAATCCTTCTGCGTGCTGCTAATTGCGTCTCCCCTACTACCACCGCTGAGATAAATTCAATCCCGATCGTTTCCTGCGGAAGACTCTCTAAATATTCATCAGATGTATCTAATTCTGCACGAGTAATCTTACTCCCAATCGGCTGTCGATCCTTATTATATCGAGCCAATGCACCCGTACTTAATAACTCCATCAAACCCTGCACACCCATCAATCGATGTTGTCCATCCAGGGCATAAATCCGCACTGATTCACCTACATCTAATAAACCAACATTTTCATTCCCGTCAATGGCTGTAAATATCGCCGCCGATTCAGTTGCTTTGCCACCTCTACCCCATTCCGGTGCGTGAATATTATCAATCCAAGCGCGATCGATCGTCACTAATACGGGCGGGAATTTGTGCGTGGTTCGCCCTGCTAAATATTGAACCAAAGCAGCCTGTCTAGTCCAATCTAATGGACGCTGTTGAATTACTTCGATCGTATCACTATCGATTTCAATATTCTGCGCTTTTGGCTGATATTGCTCCGATAGTAAACTCATCTCTGAGGCATATTTTACTCGATCGGCCAACCATTGCAACGTCACTGTGCCAATATACGACTCACTCCCGCCCATCTGGGTACGTTGCACGAGAATCCGATCCGGCTGGATGCTGGGAATGTTGCTGGCTGGCATTTGTCAACGGCTGAGTGAAGTTACCGCACCTAGATTAACAGCTTTCGCCCTAGATTGGCAAGGTTTTTAAAAACTTATTCGATGATATTATCGATTACTTAACTATTTAGAGTTATAGTTAATCTAAAGAGTAAATATAGCTACTCGATTTGTCGAGCGCGATCTATGACTGAAGCTACTCTCACCGCAGATATTAGTATCATCAAGTCTCAACTAGAAACAGAAATAGTAAAATATCAATCAGAAATTTATTTACGTCAAGCCAAAATTCATGCTCTAGATGTCTTTGGTAATAGCGATACCGTTCAAAACTGGCTGGAAGAAAAGAACCCAGCGTTAAATGGTTCTACTCCTGCTGAGTTATTAGGTAGCCTAGAGGGATTAGAGCAGATAATCGATCTGGTGAATGCAATCAGATACGGTGTGTACCTGTGAGTAAAATTATCTGGCGAATTTGTGAGGTTACATTTGCAGATAGTGCTTTTAGTGGCGAAGGTGCAAGTATAGTGGGAGGGAGGTGGAATTCTAAAGGTAAGCGAATGGTTTATACTGCCGAGCATCTATCTTTAGCTATCTTAGAAGTATTTGTTCATCTCAATGTGCCAACGGTAAGGCGAGATTTTTTTATAGCTATTAAAGCAGAAATACCAAATGACTTAGAGATAGAATATCTGAGGATCGATCGATTACCATCAGATTGGTACTTATCTAGCTCTAGATCTTCATTGCAAGCTTTGGGCGACGAATGGATTGATTCAGCAAGAACTCCTATCCTAGCCACGCCATCCGCAATTGTCCCTCAAGAATTTAATTATCTCATCAATCCTCTGCATCCACATTTCGATCGATTAATTATCGATCTTCCACAGCCTTTTAATTTTGATTCACGAATGTGGAAATAAGTTTATCCTGAAGCCGTTCATCATCTCTTCTCATAAAACGATGGCATCTTGAAGTACTCTATCTCTGATTCTTTCTTTGAGCATATCAACAGTTGCGACATCTACCGAACGCCCTAATAAATCCTGAAGATCGATAATCAATCCAGATGGAAACCATGCACTGCGTTTAGATCGATCGTAATCGATTAAGAAGTCCACATCACTATCTATTATCGCTTCTCCCCGTGCTACCGAACCGAATACTCGCACATTAAAGGCTCCGTGTTGTTCGGCAATAGCGAGAATTTGAGTTCGTTTAGGGGCGAGTAAATCCTGAATTCCCAATCCGATTGTTTGTGTCATAAATCCTTAAGTTCTATACTAATGCTAATCATATGATACATCGAATGTGATGAAGAATTTTAGTGCAAGGGTTTTCAAATTCACCAATGCTCCAAGTTTGAGCAGTTCTTGGTTGCTGGTGGCAATGACGTAATTTTGAGCGGTTTGGATGAGTTCAAGGATCTCAGTGAACTAGGACTACAATTTATTTGCCATCCTTTGCCTCTAGGAGATTTCCAAGACTAGGCTAACAGTTTCCTAATCCAGACTTAGTAATAGTTTTTAAAAACTTAACAAATTGATGGTTTGCTTGTATACTGATAAGTAAATCGATCTTAATAGGCTTGGATAAATAAGGGTAAAACAACAGGAGCGGCGCAGAGGACACAGAGAAGAGAAGATGTCATATCATGGGTGAATTAATAGAAAAGCGTCAATCGCAAGATTTGGCTTATTATTGTAAATGCTTTGCAAATCTCAATGTTAATAACAATAAAAGTCGTGGTAAATCTCCGCACAAACCGATCTTATTGTTATCTGTGTTAGAACTCATAGCTCAAGGATCGATTGTTAATAATCATATTTTGGTATCTGATGAATTAATTGAGATATTTAATAGATACTGGGATAGTTTTATAGGATTTGATTCTGGGCATCAAAGTGGTATACATTATCCATTTGCTCATCTACGTCGTGATGGATTTTGGCATCTTGAGGCTGAGAAGCTACCTGATGGAGTAAAAATTAAAACTACCAACAAATTAAGAGAACTGGTAGATTATGCTTATTTAGATGATGAATTGTTCGTTCTACTTCAAGATCCAGTAACTAGACAAGTATTGATAGATACTTTAGTTGCGACTTGGTTGGCAGATAGTCAGACAGAATTGAGTGATTTACTTGATATCAATCAGAAGTTCGATCGAATAGAGCAATTAGAATTAGACAATCTCGATGCTGACGTTAAAATTGGATGGCGTAAATCTGTCGTCAGAAATTCTTTGTTTCGGAAATCAGTCGTCTATGCTTATAATTATAGATGTGCCTTTTGCCAGTTAAGAATTACCAGAAACCCAACACAGAATATTGTTGATGGTGCTCATATTAAACCTTTTGCTGAGTTTGGAGATAGCAAAATTGATAATGGACTATCTCTGTGTAAGAATCATCATTGGGCATTCGATTTAGGTTGGTTCACGATCGATGATAATTATAAGATACTAGTTGCACGAGATTTAGAGGATGATTCACCACATACTAGATCGATGAAAGACTTTCATCATGAGTCTATTTCACTACCGAGTAAGGAACAGTACTTTCCAAGATTAGAAGCACTAGAATGGCATCGGCAAAATAGATTCAAAGCTTAATAAATTCCAGAATACAATAGTTATCATCATGAGCAGTCTTCCAGCCGTAGCAACTTCATCAAGAAATTTAGCCCAATTAGTAGAACATATTGAAGAGCTGACTAAAGAGATCCAATCTTTATATTTAAGTGATAGTGTACCGTGGATCTTAGGGGTTTCTTGGGGAAAAGATTCATCGACAATCTTACAGTTGATTTGGACAGCAATTGAAGCATTGCCAGTCGAGCAGCGACACAAGAAAGTTTATGTGATGACCACGGATACATTAGTTGAGAATCCAATTGTATCAGTTTGGGTCGATCGATCGATGAAACAATTAAAAGTAGCGGCTGAGGCGAAATCAATGCCGTTCGAGCCGCATTTACTTCATCCTCCAGCTAAAGATTCATTTTGGTCATGTTTAATGGGTAAAGGTTATCCAGCTCCACGGCATGGATTTCGATGGTGTACAGAGCGAATGAAAATCAAGCCCGTTAATCAATTTGTTCGGAATATTTTGCGAGTTTATGGTGAGACAATTGTTGTTTTAGGTGTCCGCAAGAGTGAAAGTAGCGTTCGTGCCGCAATTATCAAAAAGAATGAAGTGGGACGAGTTAGAGAGAGATTAAGCCCTAACCCTAATCTAGCCAATTCTCTCATATATAGCCCGATCGAGGATTGGCGGACTGATGAGGTGTGGATGTACTTGATGCAGTTTTCAAATCCTTGGGGTGGAAATAATCAGGATTTGTTCACCCTCTATCGAGGCGCGACAGCGGATAATGAATGTCCGTTAGTTGTGGATACATCTACGCCTAGCTGTGGTGATTCTCGGTTTGGTTGCTGGGTGTGTACATTGGTAAGTAAAGATCGATCGATGGAGGCAATGATTCAAAATGATGAGGATAAAGAATGGTTGCAACCACTGTTAGATATTCGGAATGAATTGGATATTCATGACGATCGAGATAAGCGAGATTTTAGGCGAATGTATGGGACAGTTGAACTGTTTGAACGCAAGTCTAAGGAGCATAAAAACACAACTGAAGTGGTGCCAATTCCAGGGCCATATACTAAGTTCTGGCGCGAACATTGGTTGCGCCGAGTATTAGAGGCGCAGGTACAAATTCGGCAGACGGCACCGCTGGATATGCAGGAGATCGAGCTGATTACTGAGGCAGAATTAGGTGAAATCAGACGAATTTGGTTGGAAGAGAAGCATGAGTTTGATGATAGCTTGCCGCGCATCTATGAGGAAGTTATGGGCAAGCCATTTAAAGATACGCGAATTCAGGAAAAGAAACTATTAGGTAATGATGAATGGTCGATTTTGCAGGAGATCTGTAGCGATGATGCGATGCATCTAGAACTGATGGCAAAACTACTCGATACCGAACGCCAACACGCCACCAAATCACGGCGGGGTGTGTTTGAGAATCTAGAGAAGTGCTTTGATAGTAGTTCTCACTCGAAAGAGGAGGCGATTGCCATCGCTCATGAGAAGCGAGACTTGAAGGAGGCTGCAAAGCAGGGTGATGTGGCGAAGGTGAAGCAGTTAACCTGGGCACAGATGAAGTTTCAGCAAGATGTATAAGCGTCGCCTACTCCCAGCTAATTGCGATGATGATCTCATAATTTCAAAGCGATCGAGTAATGCATTCTACCCGATCGCCTAAAATATTTATATTTAATTACATAGTATCGACTGTCGATCGAATATAATTCATGATTGACCGTTGTGATGAATACCTGTGAAGACATATTCACTAGCAACATACTCATCAATAGTAGCATCTTCGCGATTGACAAATTCACCTGGCTTTGAATTCCGATCGCCAAGGATCGAATCACCTGGTAATAACATTTTTTCTTCGGTATCTTCGATCGAGAATTCAACGGAGACTTTTACCTTAACATTACCTTTGCACCATTGACGGGTGGCAAGATCGAGGATTTCACAATTGATACCTTCATCAAACCATTGGCAGTGTTCATTTGCCAATCTGGTTCCGGTCATGCGGATGGGAATTTCTAGACCATTTTGACGTAGCTTCTGATCGATCGCCCGCCCAACTGAGCCATCAAAACATTGACCGATCGCTTTTTTTAGTTTACCAGAACGAAACATTGCCTCACCAAAGGCAATTACATCGTCGTCACTACAACTATAAGGAATGAGATTATTTGTCATAACATTTTTTGTTGTCAAAGCTTAGTCATCTATACAATTAACATGATGCCATAATACGATCGAAACAGACCCGTTCTCTGTGCTTTGGCGGAGCTATTTCTGTCGGCAATAATAGTTTGTTGGGGTTTAGCCATCTCCCTATCCCCCACACCCCCCTAGCTTCCGTAGGTGGTCTTGAGCTAAAATTAACATTCTGCAAATTAAGTGGTGCAGACATCCTCGGTCAAAGCACCGAGTCTACAGTATTAAGTCTAACTATTATTTAAACGGGATTAGAGATTGTGGAAAACAAATTAATGTTGATGATTCCTGGCCCTACGCCAGTGCCTGAGAATGTATTATTGGCTCTAGCCAAGCATCCGATCGGACATCGGAGCGGTGAGTTCAGTCAGATTATGGCAGAGGTGACGGCAAATCTCAAGTGGTTGCATCAAACTGAGAATGATGTGCTGATGCTGACTGTTTCTGGCACAGGGGCGATGGAAGCGGGGATGATCAATTTCTTTAGTCCTGGCGATCGAGTGTTGGTCGTTCACAATGGTAAGTTTGGAGAACGCTGGGCGGAAGTTGCCAAGGCGTTTGCGCTGGATGTGGTGGAAGTGACGGCTCCTTGGGGTCAACCGATCGATCCCAATGCTGTCAAAGCGGCTCTAGATGCGGATACTGGGAAGGCAATTAAGGGTGTAGTCGTTACTCACAGTGAGACTTCGACTGGGGTAATTAACGATCTAGAGACGATCTCCAAACACATTAAAGCTCACGGTGCGCTGTCGATTATTGATGCTGTGACTAGCCTGGGTGCATCCAATGTACCGATCGACAGTTGGGGTCTAGATGTGGTCTGTTCTGGCTCTCAGAAGGGGTTTATGATTCCGCCTGGATTGGGGTTTGTCACGGTTAGTCCCAAGGCTTGGGAGGCTTACAAGGTGGCGACGTTACCTCGCTACTATATGGATTTGGGTAAGTATAGTAAGGGTGCGGCGAAGAACACGACTCCATTTACGCCACCAGTTAACCTGATTTTCGCGCTGCAAGCTGCGTTGACGATGATGAAGGCGGAGGGGTTGGAAAACATTTTTGCACGTCACCTGCGGCATATGCACGCGACTCGGGCGGCGATTACGGCGATGGGTCTGGCGTTGTATGCACCGGAGGGACACGGTAGTCCGGCGATTACGGCGGTGGCTCCGACGACGGTGGATGCGGAGCAGATTCGGAGTGTGATGAAGAAGAAGTTTGATATTGTGCTGGCTGGTGGTCAGGACGATCTCAAGGGTAAGATCTTTAGAATCGGTCATTTGGGGTTTGTGTGCGATCGAGATATTCTGACTGCGTTGGGTGCTCTGGAGGCGACGATTGCGGAGTTGGGGCATGGTGGGTTTACGCCTGGGGCTGGGGTTGCTGCGGCGGCAAAGGTGTTGATGAAATAATCTGAGCTTGCTGGAAGTAGATGTATCGGCAAGCTAATTAGAGTTGATACGTAGATCTTTACCCCACCCTAACCCTCCCCTTATAAAGGGGCTACTGTGTATACACAAGTCGGAAAATCTAGTTAACTCTCGATCGATCTGCCCCCTAACCCCCAATTCTGGGGGAACCGGAATGGAAAGTCCCCCAGAATTGGGGGATTTAGGGGGCGATTAACCTAGAAACGAAGCAAGTAAAACTTGTGTATACACGGTAGTATAAAGGGGAGGGGACAAGAGTCCCGCTTTTAAAGGGAAATTCGTCCCATATATTAAGTTGAATGCAGTCAACGACAACCTAGCTCCTCCCCTTTCCAAGGGGAGGTTGGGTGGGGTAAAGATCTACGCATTAACTCCAATAGATTTGTGTATGCACGGTAGCCCCCTGTGTGCTCGCGTGGTGGCGGTAGCTCCATTTTTTGATTTTAGTTAGATGTTGCTTGATGAAGATTACATGTCGTGTAATCTATTTCCCACGCTCCCACACTCCCACGCCCCCACGTTCCCCACGCTCCCCACACCTCCCACACCCATCCCCAATGCTCCCAAAATTCACGCTCATTAACCACCAACTCCCCCTTGCTGTGTACCGAGAAATTGCGGCGCATTTGCGGCAATTTGAGGGAGTCACGGTATCATTTTTGACAACTAGAGATCGGGGATTTAGTTATACTGAAAGTCAATTAGGTGGTCTGGAAATTATCGGTGCTAATCTATTGAATGATGGCGATAAAATTAGGATCGATCGATTGCTTAATTACTATGCCGATCGGTATAATCAGTGGGAGATTCAAACCGACCCGACAATTGTTGATGCTTGAATTGAGCCGTTGGTGAGAAGCCTAAGGTCGGTAATCTTGGACTAAGCAATCGCAATTGTGCTAATTTTTGTAATATAATTTATATTAAACTGGGTTTAGCGAAGCTTAGTCCAAAACTCGAACGAGTTATTTCAAGCTGCTTAGTATAGCATTTAGGTATCTTAAATTGAGTGACTAAATCGCCAATAGCTACTGTCTGCAACAATCTTTTAAATATTTTTGAAATCAATTATGCTAAATAGATTTTGGGGCGGTAGTAATCGGAAGGATGCGCGTGGCAAGGAGCGAGTTTCGAGTAAGGTTGCGGCGCAATCGTCGCCCCAAACGCCTGTGTCGGTGCCAACTGAAAATTTGGCGGAAGTGGTTACTGAAGCTGAGAGGAATAAGCAGTCTCCGCCAGTTAAGTCCGCAGGATTAGAATTACCAATTGCGACAGACGATCCAGAGGCTTGGTATCAGCAGGGGAATTTGTATCGGGATGCTGGGAAGCTAGATGTTGCGCTGGCTTGCTACAACAAGACGATCGAACTCGCTCCCGACAGACAGGAAGCTTGGTCTAATTTGGGCTGGGTTTTGGTGGGGCTGGGGCGATGTGAGGAGGCTGTGGCTGCCTATGGGCAAGCGATTGGATTGCAGCCGCAAGATGGGGATAGTTGGGCGAGCCAAGGCTGGGTATTGTTTTTACTGGGAAATTATCAAGCAGCAGTGGAAAGTTGCGATCGAGCGATCGATCTCAATTCTACCGACAGGTTTGCCTGGTATCAACAGGGGCGGGCATTATTTGAACTGGGGGAATTCGATCGAGCGATTCGGGCTTACGATCGGGCATTAGCGATCGATCCGACTGATAGTCTCACTCTAGCGCACAAAGGATGGCTATTATTTCAGACCGATCGAGTTCAAGCAGCTTGTAGTTGTTATGAGCAAAGTTTGCAGATCGATCCGAGCGATGCGTTGGCATGGAATAATCACGGTCAAGTATTATTTCAGGTGGGGAATATTGCTGGCGCGATTGATTCTTATCAACAGGCGACTCAACTCGCTCCTGGATTTTATCAAGCCTGGAATAATTTAGGCGTTGCTCACTTCGAGCAAAAGAGTTTTCACGATGCACTGAGATGTTATCAGCAATCGATCGATCTGGCTCCCGATTTTCAACCAGCCTGGTGTAATCAGGGCAAAGTATTATTTTTCTTGGATGATTATGAAGCAGCTCTGGCTGCTTATACTAGAGTTACTGAGCTTCAACCAGATTTTTACCCAGCCTGGAATTATTGCGGCAATATTCTGTTTCATCTGGGTGAATTGGAACCCGCACTCCGCAGGTATGAAACTGTGACTAAATTGCAACCTCAACTAGCGGAGGGGTGGACGAATCGGGGCAATATTCTGTTGCAGCTCGATCGACCAACGGAAGCTCTCAACTGCTATACTCAAGTCACTAATTTACTACCCAAGGATGCCGAGGCGTGGAACAATCGCGGTAAGGCAATGTTTCAGGCAGGTAGGTACGAACATGCCCTCGACTGTTATCAGAAAGCCACGCAGCTAGATCCCCAGCATAGTGATGCCTGGAACGATCGTGGCAAAACTTTGTTTAAGCTGGCGAAGTTTGAGGCGGCGATTAATTCTTACGAACAAGCGACGAAGCTGCATCCAGAGTTTTATACAGCGTGGAATAATTTAGGCGTTGCTCAGTTTCATCTCCAGCGTTATGAAGCCGCGATTGCTAGCTATGATTGTACGCTCAAGCTCGAACCCCAGTTTCATCAAGCTTGGTACAATAAGGGGATGGCTTTGTTTCATCTGAGTCAGTACGAGCAGTCTTTAGCTTGTTACGATCAGACGCTCAAGCTTAAGCCAGATTATCATCAAGCGTGGAATAATTTAGGCTATGTGCTGTTTCATTTGGGTCGGAATGAGGAGGCAATTGAGAGCTATGAGCGCACCCTCCGGCTCAATCCCGAATTTTATCCCGCCTGGTACAATCAGGGGATGACCCTCGCCCATCAGGGTAAGTATGCTGAAGCGATCGATAGTTATGACACAGCCCTGAGCTATCAGCCGGAAGATCCCTACATCTGGGATAGTCGGGGACGCGCTTTTGCAGCGTTGGGTAATGATGGTGAAGCGTTGAGATCTTACGATCGATCGATCGAGCTGTATGCTGATAATTATGAACCTTGGTACGAGCGAAGCAAAACTTTAGCCGAGCTTCAGCAGTATCCTGAAGCGATTGAAAGTTTCGAGCAGACGCTCAAACTCAGACCAAAAGATCCGCTAATTTGGCATAGTTATGGTGTTGTCCAAGGCTTGCAGCAAGATTATACCGCCGCATTGGACAGCTACGATCGGGCGATCGCGATCGATCCCAATTTTTATGAGGCGTGGTACGAGCGCGGTAATGCCCTGGCGACTCTGGGGCGACATGAATACGCCGTCACCAATTATGAACGGGCGATCTTGATTGCTCCAGATTTTTATGCGGCTAGTCAGGGCAAAGGTCAATCTTTGTTCAAGCTCAATCGCTATGCTGAAGCAATTGCTAGCTACAATCTCGCCCTAGAAATCGAACCCCATAGCTTTGATTCTTGGTATCAGCGGGGTTATGCTTTCTTCCAGCTCGAACAGTGGGAAGAGGCTCTATTTAGTTATCAACAAGCCCTGAAAATTAAAGTAACTACATCAACTGTTTGGTACTTTCAGGGTAAGACACTGCTCAAACTCCAGCGTTATTCCGACGCTCTCACAGCTTACGATCGCGCTCTCAATCTCGACCTGGAACATTACCACAGTTGGAACGATCGAGGTTTGACATTAGCCCATCTCGGTCAACCAGAGGAGGCGATTAAAAGTTATCGCAAAGCAATCGAAATCAAACCAGATTATCATCCCGCTTGGCATAATTTGGGCAAAGAATTAACTCAAATTGGTGAGTCTCAAAATGCAATGATTGCCTATCAGCGAGCGATCGAATTTCATCCCCAAGATTCCGATACCTGGTATGGATTGGGCAACTTACTATGGCAATCAGCCGAATTTGCCGATGCAATCTACGCTTATCAACAGGTCACAAGTCTCGAACCAGATCGGGCTGAAGCTTGGTACCGTCAGGGTAGAGCATTTCAGCAGCTCCAGGAATGGGCACAGGCGGCGATCTGCTATCAGCGCGTCAGCGAACTCACCACTGATAGCTACGATCTAGCCTACGATCGCGGCCAAGTTTTGGCTAAACTACAGCGGTGGGAAGAAGCGATCTGCTGCTACGATATTGCCCTCACCCTGCATCAAAATGCCCCCGACGCTTGGAATGCCAAAGGAGTGGCCGAAGCCGCCCTCAGTCGCTGGGAAACCGCCAATGCTTGCTACGATCGCGCCCTCAGCCTCGACCCTGATAATCCAGGGATTCTCGATCGCCAAAGTCAAGTCAAAGCAGCCCAAGGCGACTGGGAATCCGCCCTCACCGCCTGCTGTCAGGCGATCGAACTAGATCCCGACAATCCCGATGTCTGGGAGCAACATGGACATATCTCGATCGAACTGGGCAATTATCTAGTTGCGATTAGAAGCCTCCAAACCGCTACTGGACTTCAGCCAGAACGGGCGAGAAGCTGGCAACTACTCGGACAGGCTCACTACTATCAGGGTGAGTTTGCTGAGGCTCTGGGTGCCTATCGTCAGGCTCTGGAGCTTGCCCCCAACCATGCTCAAACTTGGTACAGTCGGGGCGAATTACTCAGTCATTTGCAGCAGTGGGAAGACGCGCTCGACAGTTTCGATCGATCGATTGAATTCGACCCCAATTTTGCGCTTGCTTGGTACCAACGGGGTCAAATTCAGTTCAAGCTCCATACCAGTCCAGCGGAGAATATCCAGAGCTATCACCGCTGTCTGGAACTAGATCCAGCTTACTCACCCGCTTGGTATCAGCAGGGCAATCTCCTGTTTCAACTGGGACAATTGGAACGCGCCCTAGAGAGCTATCAGCGCGCCCTGACGCTCAAGCCTGAAGATTATTACATCTGGAACAACCACGGCAACGTCCTCGGATCGCTCAAACGCTATGAGGAGGCGATCTCTAGTTACGATCGCGCGATCGCATTGCAGCCCCAATTTTACCAGAGCTGGCACAATCGCGGCAAAGCCCTGTTCCACCTCGCCCGCTACCAAGAAGCCGCCGCCGCCCACGAACGCAGCCTCGAAATTCATCCTCAAGATGCCAATGCCTGGAATGGACGCGGTAGTGCCCTCCAGCAGATGGGCTGCTGGACAGAAGCCCTCGCCTGTTATGAGCAAAGCATCGAGATCGAAAAACAAGATCCCGTCGTCTGGCTCAATCGCGGCATTGCCCTGTTTCACCTTCAAAAATATGAAGACGCGATCGCCTGTTATGATAACTGTGCGATTCTACATCCCGATGATAACCAAGCTTATTACCATCGCGGGAACGCCCTGCTGGAACTCAGTCAGTGGGAAGCCGCCATTGCCAGTTTCGATCGTGCCCTCAAGCTAGCACCCAACCTCGAACGCGCCTGGAATAGTCGTGGTAACGCCCTATTTCAAATCGGCAACCTCGAAGAAGCCCTGCATAGCTATCGCCAAGCCACCAAAGTCGCTCCCCAGGACACCAACGGCTGGAATAACCAAGCGATTATCCATCTCAATCTCCAGCAATATGCTGAAGCTCTCCAGTGCTACCAAACCAGCATTACACTCCGTGATAATGACGCGCCCACCTGGTACAAACAGGCAATTTCCCAGCAAGCCCTCGGTCAGCTAGATCCAGCGATTGCCAGCCTCGATCGATCGATCGAACTAGACCCAGAATACACCCTCGCCTGGTATCGTCGGGGCAACATTCACCTCCAACGCAAAGAATATGAAGCCGCTCTAGCCGACTACGAGATCGCCCTCAAACTCGACCCAGATCGCGCCTCCGCCTGGAATAGTCGCGGTAACTGCCTGCTCGAACTCAATCGACTCGACAACGCCCTGTTCAGCTTCGAGCAAGCCACCGGACTAGACCCCGAACATCCCGAATTCTGGTTTAATAAAGGTCGCGTCTACAGCAGTCTCCAGCAATGGCAAGAAGCCGAAAATTGCTACCAACACGCACGGGGTTTGACACCGAGGGATTGGTAGGGATGTGGGCGAGGGAGCGTCGGAGCGAGGGAGCGTCGGAGCGAGGGAGCGTCGGAGCGAGGGAGCGTCGGAGCGAGGGAGCGTCGGAGAAAGAATGAAAATGCTTGTATCTGCCTGTCTCCCGCGCTCCCTGTCTCCCGCACCCCCGTGCTCCCGCGCCCTCAACCCCTATCCTCCTGCCGCAAAGGTGAGCATAATGGTGACAGAGAGGAGTAATCCTGGGCAAAGTAATACGACTAAAAGTAATAAATCTTGGCTTTCCATGCTAGTTAGAAATTAGGGGTCAACAGGATCTAATTATGTGTAGATGCCGAACTCTACTCTAACCTCGATCGCCATATTCAGAGCCGAAATTATACGATATCTTAATCTTAATTCCCACGCCCCCACGCTCCCAACTCATGACCGATCTGCCAACTCCCCAACGCTGCATTAGAATCAGCAAATACCTATCCAAACACCTGCGCCATCAGCCCGAACGGATCGGACTAGAACTGCTCCCAGGTGGATGGATCGAAACATCTAAACTACTAGCAGCAGCATCCCAACATGGCTTTGAGCTTAGTCTGATTGAGTTGCAACAAGTAGTCGCAGGTAATGATAAACAACGCTTTTCATTCGATGATTCTGGCAATTTAATTCGTGCCAATCAGGGACATTCTACCGAGGTAGACTTGCAGCTCCCCGTGAGAACTCCCCCTGCAATTCTCTATCATGGGACTCACACCAAAGCAGTTACCGAAATTTTAAAGACAGGACTCCAAAAAATGTCCCGCCACCACGTTCATCTCACCACCAATCTCAGTGTCGCCCATGAAGTCGGTGGGCGAAGGGGTAAAAGTATCATCATCGGTGTGAATGCAATCCTGATGGAAAGCAACGGGCATGACTTTTATTGCACCGAAAATGATGTGTGGCTAGTTGACCATGTACCACCAGAATATCTCAAACTATTAATGGCGTGATTGGTGGTTTAGTGGTTTACTAATCAATAGTTCTGTCTCCCCGTGCCCCCGTGCCCCCAGTCCCCCAGTCTCCCCGTCCCCCACTCCCCTAATCCTCACACTTAGGGCGCGCAAAAATGCCTGGATATGGCTCAGGCGAGAATACTGTCTGTGGCTCGGTGAGTAAATATCGATCGCAAATATCGAATAACTCTACCTCGGTTTTTGCCCGCCGCATCTCGCTTAGAAATCCACCTTCTGCATCCACACTTTGCCCGATGTAGTTGAGATACATCTTCAGACGGCTAACTTGTGATTTTTCTGGGACAGCTTGGGCGGTGGACATCTGATATAGTCGATCGATATACCCTCGCACTCGACCTAGCGTTACCACTGAAATGGTTTCGTCTGCTAACGCCTGCCGAATTTGGCTAAAAATCCACGGATTGCGAATCGCGGATCTACCGATCATTACCCCTGCTGCCTGAGTCTGTGTCAGTACCGCCAGCGCGGTTGATGCCGAACTCACATTTCCATTTGCTAGCACCGGACAGCGCAACCTTGCCACCGCCTGAGCGATCGCATCGTAATGCACCGCCCCATGATACGCTTCCTTCACAGTGCGACCGTGTAAACTGAGCAAATCGATATCATGTTTATCGATTAGACTGAGGACTCGATCGAATTCACTCGTATCTTCAAACCCAATCCGCATCTTCACCGTCAACCGCCCCGCCACATTCGCTCTCAACTCACCCAAGATTCGATCGATCTTATCTGGATCTCGCAACAATCCACCCCCGACATTCTTCCGATAGATCCTCGGCGCAGGACAGCCCATATTTAGATCGATACCCGCCACAGGATAGTGACTCAATAACTTAGCAATCCGCACCAAATCGGGAATACTCTCCCCAATCATCTGAGCAAAGATTGGCTTACCAGTGGTATTCTCAGTAATCGATCTCAAGATCGGTTTATCCAGTCTCGAAGTCTCATGCACCCGAAAATACTCAGTAAAAAAGTAATCGGGACAGCCATATTCCGCAATGACATTCATAAAAGCCAGATCTGTCACATCTTGCATCGGTGCCAATGCGGTTACTGTACCGACTCCCAGCGTCAGAGGTTGCTGTGTTGAGATCGGCTGCTGAGAAATGATGCTAACTGGAAGTGACATGATCGAGATAAGTTTGCTAAATACCGCTGTCTACGCTTTTGAAAATGATTCCTTCTGGCTCAAACACAGCAATATAGGTATTATCGTTGTTGCGCTGATAAATTTTAGGTTTTGACCTAAGTTTCCACCTTTGCTCATTTTTGGGAATTAAATTGTATCCCCAATTAAGATTAATTGGCTGTGCTCGCAGCTTCATTTCCGCTGTCCACAGCTTTAGCTTGGATGGCGATGTTTTGATGATAGCTTGAATCCTCCAGTCAGACGGCCCAGGTGGAATACTAGAATTATCATGATAGACGATGTGAAACTCGGTAGTCTCGATCGGGGTCGGTAATTTGAGATATTTAGTAATAAATTCGATTTTATGCTGGTCGGAATTAAATTTTGAACTATAAGTATCTGTTGTCAGTGACGATCTAGAGCAGCCAACTATAGCTAAACTAGCGATCGAGAGTATTAATCTATTTGTAGTTCTAAAAGTCATTCCAAAATTTACATTTTTTCTAGACAGTTGCTGATAACTCTAACCTCAAAGGATTTACCAGATTGCTTTGGTAGCCATCCGATCGATAATGCTTGTTCGATCCACAATCTTACATCAGCAGGCAGAACTTAATTATTATTTCTGACTGCTTACCATCCATTTCAGAATGCCGAGAATACGTTCGACTGGGGTAACTTGATACTCAGTCAGATCGATCGTTAGATCTTGATGCTCAAGCTTGAGAAACTGCCACAACTTCCCACTGGTAACACAGCCATAGACAACCGAAATAGACTTATCCTCATCTGCATTAAAAATCTGAGCGGCAACCATTTCAGCAGCACATTGCCCTAAACCCACATCCAACTCTCCCTTTTTTGCTTCCACTAACATGACAATCGGAGCCTGAATTATCGATGAAATTGCAGATCTACTTAATAGAAAATCGCAAAAGCCATTTAAACCACGCTCTCTATCCACATTAAATTCTTCGCCTGAAAATAATTGGACTCGGTTATCAGCCAGCCGCAACAACTCAACTAAAATTGGGCTGACTAACAGCTCTGACTTTGCCTTTTCAGATTTTGCTTTCCGAGCTAGCGGCAGATACTGTTCAAAAATATTTAGGAACTCTGATTTGGGTGATACTGGCGGTAGAGATTCACAAAAAGCTGACTCGATTAAATTCAAGTCAAATTGACCGATCGTATCCTGGAGCGAAAAGTTATTATAAGCCATGATATTCGATCGCGATAAGTTTACATCATATTCTCTCTAGATCGATTACAATCCCACACCCATTTGCCAACAGGTGGCTTGTTCCCTTTCCAGGCATAGTGCCACCATTCAGTATTGATATGACGCAGCCCGACTGATGCCATTGTGGTTTTCAAGAGCGATCGATTCTTCAATACTTCTGGTGATAGTTCTAGATAAGTATGATGGGATTTAGGGCTAAATTCATCAAAGGCGGTGCCCATATCTAACGGCTTGCCATGATTATCTAAAATCGTCAGATCTACCGCAATTCCCCGATTGTGATCCGATCCTTTTTTGGGATTTGCCACATATCGCTCATCGGGTTTAATCGCCCACATTTTTTGTTGGATTGGCTGAGGGCGATAGCAATCAAACATTCTCAAGCCACCGTATCCTTGCTGTTGTAATTGTCGATGGGCTGCTTGGATGGCTGTGGCTACATCGGTGCGAAGAAAGCATCGCGGGCAGGAATAGAGTTTAGTATTGACAAAGTTATTAGTAGTTGCGTAAGTGAAATTTAGATCGATCGACCTCGAATTGTCAACCTTCTTCGCCGCTGGTAATTCTGTCCATTCTAGCGGATTGAATTGAGACTGAGATCGATACTTTGCAATAGCATTTTCGTTGTCAGTGCTAATAATTAAGAGTAAACAGAGCCAGATTGCACCAATCGCATACTGCCACCTTTTCATCATTATTCCCTAAAGCCTAAAGTCCACAGCCTAAATCTAAGTAGTTGATTCCAATTTCTGTCCCAATTTTGGTTCAGTACCAGCAATCACCCGTTGGAGATTTGCTCTGTGCAGCCAGATGACGTAGATACCACCAACGATCGCGAAAATCACCGAAGGTAGAGGTCTATTAAATACCAGCATCCAAATTGTAGCAGAAGCTGCGCCAGCGATCGAACTAACCGATACAATCCGACTAATTGCGATCGTCAAACTAAAGACTAGCATCGTTGCCAATCCAACTTGCCACGACATTGCGAGTAAGACACCCACACTCGTAGCGACAGATTTGCCACCGCTAAAGCTCAACCAGATGGATTTGCTATGTCCTAAAATCGCCCCAGCGGCTGCCAGGGGAACTAGATAGTCTTGCCATTCAAGTGGTAATGTTGAGAATAGATTGAGATTGAAAATAGCAGCAGCAATTGTTACCGCTAACGCACCTTTTAATGCATCGAGGAACAGCACGATCGATCCTGGTACTTTACCCAATGTTCGCAATACATTGGTTGCCCCCGTTGAGCCAGAACCATGTTCGCGGATATCGATTCCTTGCAGTAACTTACCTGCTAAATATCCTGTCGGAAACGAACCAAGTAAGTAAGCAATAATAACTATACCTGTACCAATAACAATATTAATCAGCATGTCACTATATGGAGAATTGGAAGTTCGAGATCGACTATCAACTATCAACTATCGACTATCAACTAAATTAACTATCAACTAAATTAACGATAATCATCTAGTTGTTGGTTAGGATCGGGGGCAAATGCTAACCAGAGTGGGTATTGCAGGATTGACAGATCGATTTTACCTTCGGAATTATCAATGATAATTAACGGCATTTCCTTATTGGCGACAATTCGATCGACCTTTTGAACTAGAGCTTCGGGATCTTCAAATAAAATTATCCCACCATTGCCACCAAAATCGGTCTTGGATAGCCCCAAACAGTCCTGAAAGCCTCTGCGCCAGTCACCTAGTCGTTCGGGCAGGTTGGCGAGGACGAGGGTGCGGAGATAGTCACCGTATAGCTCCCGCAATGCCGATACAGCGGCTGCGGCGATGATGATATTTTGTAAGCGGCTGCCCATCGTGCGAACTGCACCCCGTCCATCTTTGGCGAAGAACCAGTCGGAAACCTTATCGGCATGGACGGCTTCGAGGGTGCGGCGGAGTTGCCAGGTGGGGGCATAATAGTCTGGTGCATTGCGATATCGATCGATCGAACTGCGGACTTTTCCTGCGGTAGATTTGAAGGCAGATTCAGCAAATTGAGGGTTTTGATTTCGGGTTGTGGGTGCGGCAACTGGGGCTTGCGCGATGGGAGTTTGCAGCCGAATTTGGGCGGGTGGTGGTTGGGGAAACTCGATTTCTTCAGCGATGACGACTAGATCTTGGAGACTACCAACGAGATAATCTTTGAATCCTTGCAGGCGGATGGCGATATCTTGAGAGCCGCCTGCAAAACTTTTATTGATTTCGGCTTGAATTCGATCTCGTCTCCGCTCTAGTTGTTCGACGGAGATTTGGAGTTTTTGGCGACGTTGTTCGAGATCGGTGACTGAAGTTTGAATAATTTGACCAAAACTTGTTTGGGTATCGACGATTTGTCGTTCTAGTTGGGTTTGGGTGGTTTGAAGCTTGGCGATTTCAGCCTCGATCTGAGATTCTACTCGAAGTAGCGGTGCTGTTTCTGGCTCCAGTTCTGACGGTAGATCTTGAGCGATCTCATCGAGTAGGATGCTCCAGTTATTATCCGAGGGTAGTGATGTGTCTGAACTTGTTACTGGTTCTACGATTTTCGGAGTATTTTGCGGCACGGTAATTTCGCCACTATCCCAGACATCGCTGGGTTGTGCTGGTACTGACGGGATCTCTTCCACCACTCGCACATCAATAATTTCTGGTTCGGGTGGAGGTGATGTGAGATTTGGTGGGCGATTTACAGTTCCGTCAGGGTTCATAAATTTAGATTTTTAGGCTTTCAGTGTACCTACGGTAGGCTAACGCCAACGGCTCCGCTCACTGAACGGTTTTGGGCTTGGGAAACAGGATTACAATTCAATCACTCTTTGGTAGAGGATAATAATGTTCTAGACAAGTACGTAGTAACTGTGAATCGAAGATGATTGGAAGAAAGTGAATGCTGTTAACTTCTTTAAAGTAAAACAAAATGGGTACAGGCTGCCAAAATATCTGCCATGTCTCCCATTCTTGATAGGGAAAGGTGCGAATTAATTTACTGCCACGATAGACTTCTAGGGCTGTTGTCGTAAATTTTAGTTTGATGATTGCGGTTTGAATCGTCAGAAACAATCCGAAGATGCCAATTGAGATCCCAACCCATAATTGAATTGCGGCAATCGGGATCGCGGCGGCTGTGAGAACTAATGGAATAGTATAGTTGGGCTTGAGTTCGACGATTTCAGGGAGCTGGTTTGATGCTGGGATGCTTGTCACTGGGATTAGGCTTTAGGGATTAGGGATTAGGCTTTAAGAGGCTAAACCTTCAAATAATCTATTAATTTGAGGATTGAGATCGTCATTTAGATACGATCGAGTCTGTTGGTTGATTTGATCGATCGATCTGACGATCGATTCATTGACGACATCTAACAATCGATCGCATGAGATTGCATACTTTAATTGAGTTGGTTTATTTCCATCCTTACTGCTATCAAATATACCAGTTGGTCTAACACAAACTTCACTATAGATTAATTCCTGCTTGGGATTAAATCTTGCCCCCATACTGACGAAATAAAACCTGTCGATAGTTTTTATAATTAATCTTTCTGTCTGAATAAAACTATTGACATACTCAGTACTCATAATCCTTCTCGGCTTAGTTACTGGTTGGATTTCTATTGCTAAGTGCTGTTGCAATGCTTGAATAGTATCATTGACGATATCGATCGTCGATCGTTGTCGTTGAACCAATTGTTCTTCAACCTCAATCTGAATGTAGGTTAGTGCTGCTTCCATAAATGCTTCAGCATCTTTCTGGAAATCAAACTGCAAAACACCTGTAGAACTAAATTCTAATTTAGACTTGAACCAATGTACCGGATGACGGGGGGGGAATCCGCGTTCGTCTTCCATATTTTCAATGTGGGAAGTCATCACCCGTTTCAGGAATGGCATTTGCTCTTGTTCTTTTTCAAGTAGAAAATGTCGAAAAGACTTACTCAATCGATCCTGAATTTCACCAATATCAACCCTGAGTTCTTCATCTAGAGTAGCTTGGAGTCGATCGATCGTCGCTAGACTTTCGGCACGCAGAGTACTGAGATTAACGGTTGCCAAATTAATATCGATCGTTTTGCTACTATCCATGCTGTCCCCTCTTGACTCCTAAAATCGCCTGAAATACTACCATCTTTAGTTTAGCTCAGTCTACTGCTCAAGTTGGTAAATAGTCGATCGACTAACGCCAAATCTTTATTACCTGGAGCGACTTCTACCCCACTCGAAAGATCGATCCCATCTGGGTGCAGTTGACTCAACGCCGTACAGATATTATCGGGAGTCAAACCCCCCGCCAACAACCACGGGATCGGCGGCGTAAATGCCGCTAGCTGCTCCCAATCTAGAGTCTGCCCCGTACCTCCCAAAGCATCGGGATGATAGGCATCCAACAGCAAGCCATCAACTGCTTCACTATAAGCAGCAATCTTGTCTAAATCGCTACGATCTCGCACGCGCCACGCCTTGATGATTTCTGTCCCTGGCAAAATCTCCCGTAACTCCTGACAAAAATCGACAGATTCATTTCCATGTAGTTGGACAGTATTCAGCTCAGTTATGCTCACTACCTGAGCAATTGTCATCACCGAAAAATCTGCAAATACACCCACCGTATTCGCCACACTCCCCAATGCTGTAACTAATGGATGCAGCATGGTTAGATTCACATAACGGGGCGAACTTGGAACGCAAATAAACCCTAGATCCGTCGCGCCCATTTGAGCAATCGCCGTACCTTGCTCGACATTAGTAATTCCACAAATTTTAATTCGCATTTAGCCGCCTACTATCAAGAAATATATCTATTTTGCCAACATTTGTTAAATCTTCGGACAAACGATCGACCTGACAGGTTCAGTTCGTTAATAATTGTCGTGTGAATTTCTGTCTCCGAGTAAAACCTTTTGTTAAATAACTTGATTATTGCAGCTATTCCGCACACTGAACCGTGGGGCTTTAAGACTGCCTTTGTGATGATTGTCTGTAACTTAGTTGCTGTGGCAATTCTCTCACTCAATAGCTATCTCAACGGCAATCCAGCCTTGGCTCCGAGGTTTACCTTACCCGAATTACTAGCGACATTCAGCATTGGGCATGTCATTGGCGTGGGGATGGTACTGGGATTGACTAATATTGGGACGATCTAAGCTCAATCTAGCGAGTTTATTTACGGCTGCAACCTAATTAGTAGCGATCGAATTAGTGATTATTCTTTACCAAGATAATCGTTCGACCTAGATAAAATACTTTAAAATTGTGTGGATATCCAAATTATTCTAGAAGTAAATCATGTTACATTCGACATTGCTATTAGCTGCGGCTGTCCCCACGAGCCAAGCTTGGTCGCCCACAATTGGGATCGTGATGGTTGTTGCCAATCTGATCGGCGTTGCTGCTGCCGCCAATTCCAAAGTTAAAGCTGGTCCAGCATTAGGTCCTCTGACAATGGCTCAAGTAATTGGTGGTGCTAGTTTCGGACACTTACTCGGTGCTGGTGCCATTCTCGGTTTGACCAGTATTGGCACGATCTAGGCCGATCTAACTACCAACTTAAAATATCCTTCAACTACGCTACAGGGAAAGTTGAAGGATATTTTGATGTGAACGCTACAGCACTTTCCAGCAATATGGAGCGTTATCAGGGAGGAGCGGGGAGCGGGGAGCGAGGATAAGAACGTAAAATACAATCTAGGAAAGTGCTGTAACGATCGAGACCCAATGTTGACAGGCGATCGCGATCGTGATATTAGTTAGGAGTCCTAACTAATATTTTGGAGATCGACTCGCATGTTAGATATTAAAACTTTGGAGACGAGCTTCCAATTGGTACAGGCTGTCGATAGAGATTTTGCTGGTGCTTTCTATACCAATCTGTTGGGCGATTATCCCGAACTCCAGCCCTTGTTTGCCAATACGCGGATGGACGAGCAGGGAAATCACCTGTTTGACTCTTTGAAATTTGTAGTAGCCAATCTTCGTAAATCTGAGCTACTGGAAAAAACACTTAGAGGCTTGGGTACTCGCCATGTAAAGTATGGGGTGTTGCCACAACACTATCCCCTAGTTGGCAGCTCCCTACTCAAGACAATGGCAAATTTCGCTGGCGATGCGTGGACTCCCGCAGTCGAACAAGCATGGGTAGATGCTTATACCGCGATCGTCGGTATCATGTTAGTAGGTGCAGATTATCCAGTTGAAATCGTTCAACTACCTGCATCCTAACCAGATATTGGTGCCAAATTATGAGTGCAGATAACGCGAGGAGTTCGACCGATCTTGGTGTTGACTCAACCGAACAATCGATCCTGATCGGGCTTTCTAAAGTTAGCCTCGCGCTCAAAAGTCAGTCTTGGCAAGATGCTGGAGCACATGGCGTATCGCCTACCCAGGCACAGATTTTAGCGTTGTTACAAGCAAAAGGCAGTGCGGGGATGCGATTGTCAGAAGTAGCTGCGGGTTTGGCGGTGACTGCCGCGACGGCAAGTGACGCAGTGCGGGTATTGGATCTCAAAGGATTGGTACTGAAAATGCGATCGGCTGAAGATGCCAGAGCAATCTCGATCGTGCTCACTCCTCAAGGGCAAAAACTGGCCCAGCGCACCTCTTGTTGGTCGGATTTATTGCTGGGTGCGGTAGATGAACTGTCAGAACCCGAACAAACGGTGTTCCTGGGTGGTTTAACCAAGATGATTCGCAAGCTGCAAGAATCTGGTCAAATCCCGATCGCCAAAATGTGCGTTACCTGTCGCTTTTTTCAACCAAATATTTATCCTGATGGCGACAAGCCCCATCATTGTGATTTTGTCAATGCCCCCTTTGGCGATCGAGATTTGCGGATCGAATGCCCAGATCAGATCGCCGCCTCAACGATTTGAAGTATTTAGGGTAGTTACTGGCTACTATCTAGGTTATGGGCATCATACCTTAAATATTTGGGCAGATATATCACCACGATCGATCTAAACCCTGTCCCCAAAAAGCGGTAAATTTACTCACAGTAATATCGCCTAAAACTTGGGTTTGACATGCGAGGCGAAGATTGCGGCTAGCAGTATGCGGCGGAAAAGCGCGTCTCGCTGTATCCTTCCAATTTGGCGCAGATACATCACCCTCAATTTCGACGGCACACGTACCGCAGGTACCAATTCCCATACAATTGATAATGCGGGAATTGCCGTTGTAGAGATCTACATCGTTGGCGAGTAGTACCTGACGAAGATTTGCGCCAGTTTCGCAGCTAAAGCTTTTTCCTTGCGCGGTAACTTGAGGCATAATTTTGTAGGGTGCGTTACTGCGCTAGCATAACGCACCTCAGATCGATGATGGTGATGGTGCGTTATGCAGTTACCGAAGGTAGGCTAACGCCAACGCAGTAACGCACCCTACTTTACTCCCCCAATCCCAATGACACAAATCCAAATCTACGATACGACGCTCCGCGATGGTGCCCAACGGGAGGGGTTAACATTGGCTGTAGAGGACAAGCTCAAAATTGCGCGCCAACTTGACAAGCTAGGTGTACCGTGGATTGAAGGTGGTTGGCCAGGTGCAAATCCCAAAGATGGGGAGTTTTTTCGACGATTGCAGTTAGAACCCTTGACTCAGGCGGAAGTAGTCGCATTTTGCTCGACTCGTCGCCCTGGTGGATTGGCGGCGGAAGATAAAATGCTAGCCGCGATTATAGCCGCTGGGACGAAGTGGGTGACGATTTTCGGTAAGTCTTGGGATTTACACGTTACTGAGGGCTTGAAGACGAATTTAGGCGAGAATCTGGAGATGATTAGGGATTCGATCGAGTACCTAGTTGCCCAGGGTAGACGAACGATCTACGATGCCGAACATTGGTTTGATGGCTACAAGGCAAATTCTGAATATGCACTCCAAACACTGCAAACTGCGATCGATGCTGGCGCAGACTGGCTCGTATTTTGCGATACTAATGGCGGGACGATGCCCCACGATATTACTAGAATTGTAAGCGAAGTAATCAATACAGTCGATCCAAACCACCAGCTTCAATTTGGCATCCATCCCCATAATGATTGTGAACTAGCGGTAGCTAATGCGATCGCTGCTGTCACCAGTGGAGTAACAATGGTTCAAGGCACAATCAACGGCTATGGCGAACGCTGCGGCAATGCCAATCTTTGCTCGATCATCCCCAACCTCCAACTCAAACTCGACTATTCCTGTCTCACCCCAACCAACCTCACCCGCCTAACTCAGGTAAGTAGATATGTGAGCGAAGTTGTCAACGTTGCCCCCAATGACTATGCGGCATTCGTTGGCAAATGCGCCTTCAGTCACAAAGGTGGCATCCACGTCTCCGCCGTCGAACGCAATCCTCTCACCTACGAGCATATCGCCCCCATCCAAGTCGGCAACGAACGCCGAATCGCCATCTCCGAGCAGTCGGGATTGAGCAACGTCCTCATCAAAGCCAGTGAAATGGGCTTGACACTCACAAAAGCAGATCCCCGCACCCGCCAGATTTTGGCCAAGCTCAAAGAATTGGAATATCAAGGCTACCAATTTGAAGGAGCCGAAGCCAGCTTTGAACTGCTGATGCGCGAAATTCTCGGTCAAACTGCGACGCTGTTTACGATCCAGGGTTTCCAGGTGCATTGCTCGATCGCCACCCAACACCATTCCCTCGCCACCGTCAAAGTCACAGTAGATGGTCAAAACATCCTCGAAGCCGCCGAAGGAAATGGCCCTGTATCGGCATTAGATGCCGCCTTACGCAAGGCATTAAGTCAATTTTATCCCGAACTAACAAAATGTTATTTGACCGACTATAAGGTACGAATTATCGATGGTGCCGAGGGTACATCCGCAATTACCCGCGTGCTGGTAGAGTCGAGTAATGGAATACATCGCTGGACGACGATCGGGGTATCTGATAATATCCTCGAAGCATCTTACCAAGCTGTCGCCCAGGGCATCGAATATGGCTTGTTGGTGAAGTCCCCTCAAACTTGTAGTTTGGTAGATGTAAAATAAGAAGATGTTTAATAAATAGTAGCTAACCAAGTTTTATGAACATCCAGCTTATAGAATCCCTGGTTGAAACAATTCACGCTCTATCTGATGAAGAGCAAACTATTTTGTGGCAAAAACTCGACCATACACCCATCACCGAAAGTATCCTCCTGCAAAAAATCGATCGAACTATTCCGCCAATCATCCAACAACGCTACAACGATCTTCGATCGAAGCTTCAAGCTGAAACCCTGACTCCAATCGAGCATCAAGAGTTGCTCGATCTCAACGATACTATCGAGCAATTTGATGCAGAACGATTACAGCATCTGTTAGCACTCGCTCAACTTCGCCAAATCTCCCTACCAGAATTGCTCAATCGTCTCAATATTTCAACACCCGCAGAATAAAAAACCGACAAGACGTTGCCCCTACCTCAAGACTCTAATCCGATCCCAACGCCTCCCGCAATAGTGGGCGCATTTCTTGGGGTAAACTCAGAAAGACTCGATCGTCAGTAGGATTCTGCTTGTATTTAATTCCCGCTTCCAGCAGTCAGCTTCTCTAGCTCTACCTCGGTATCTAAAAAATCTCGAATACTCGTCCACCTAGCTTTGAGCCAGTCTAGAATCGGTTTTGAATAAGCAGCCTTGATTTCGAGCGTGAGATGCTTGGTACAACTGAGCAAAATATCGGTGTATTCAGTATCAAGCGTGTCAATATCTGCGTCTTCAGCGTCAAAATAAACAATAAAACAACCTTTTTTCTCTAGATGCTGCTTCAACCGCAACAATTCGGTTGATTTACCATTTCCTCGATGTCCAGCATAGAGATGACACGTATCGCTGGGAACCAAAATACTCGTTCCTAAACTTCGAGTAATATCATCGTCGCCCCTAACATCCTGACAGTTAACATAGAGTGGATCACCTGCGGGTAAAGGTCTCCAAGGATTAAACGTATCGTTAATTGCTGTCAGTAATTGTTCGCTCATATTCAATTCTATACAGTCTCGCTCTACGCCTATTTTAACTCGATTCGTTCGCGGTAGCATAGCGTTTGACACAGCAATAGCGTCCGCTTTGCAGAATCGAATGATAAATTAGACGATCGACGATATCTTTCACCATCGAAGAGCAAAATGTAGGTCACTAACGATATCCGTCAAGGATGAAGTACGTCAGCCAAAAAGGACGTTAACTCTGACGGGTATTTTGGAGTTGATACCATCAGGGGTTCAATCTCCTCAAACCTATAGTTTAGTGGATGTAAAATCAGGCTCGATCGCATTGGTGGCGCGCTTTTGTCCGATCGAGTAATCAAACATCATATCAGGGTGAGCATTACCCACCCTTGAATTGGAAAAACTACTTGACTGTTTTTAGCTCACCTTGACTGGCTAGAGCTTGCTTTTGGACGGCAGACAACTCTGCTGGGTGTGATGCTTGCATCCATAGTAAATTTTGGAATACAGTGAAACCAACGATCGCAAAAAGTGAGGTCGCGATCGAAATTGTGGATAATTTCGCTACGTTGATGTCAGATGATTCTTGGTCGATGCAGTTGAGCTAAAAGTCATAGGTTTTTTCCTAGTTTCTATCGATATCTACAATGAGTATTCCACTGTTTTCGCAAATCAACGGCGATGATTTTGATGAGCCGCTTATTTGCGAAGATGACATTCAATTAGTAAAAGTAGAGTACTTCAACCCCCATATTCTAACGCCACATCTGCGGAAATCACGATCGGACATACCCTTAGTTACAGGCGATCGAATCTCTGTAGTGGCGTAGATGTGTCGCTGCGTGCGATCGATCGGTCAGATATTCCAGCCACCACAATCGGGCCAACCCCATAACACCCAACCACTTCACCCTTCGTATGGAAATGTTAAGATAGTAACGTCAATCTTTTTCTCGTTCGTGCAAATGTCGAATTCGTCTCTTCCAAAAGTTGTGGTGATTGGTGCAGGTATCGGTGGATTAACAGCGGGGGCGTTGCTGGCGAAACGGGGATATGAGGTGACAATCTTTGACCAAGCGATCGTTCCAGGTGGCTGTGCGTCTACATTCAAGCGGCAGGGATTTACATTTGATGTGGGAGCGACTCAGGTAGCGGGATTGGAGCCAGGTGGCATCCATCACCGGATTTTTAGTGAATTAGAAATAGAGTTACCACCTGCTGTACCTTGCGATCCGGCTTGTGCGGTATTTTTACCTGGAGAAACCACCCCAATTAGTGTCTGGCGCGATCCCGATCGGTGGCAAGCCGAGCGTCAACAGCAGTTTCCAGGCAGCGAACCTTTTTGGCAGTTTTTACAACAACTATTTAATGCTAGTTGGGAATTTCAGAGTCGCGATCCGATCCTTCCTCCACGCAATTTCTGGGATGTAACGCAGTTAGTAGGCGCGTTGCGGTTGGGTACGCTGATTACTGTGCCGTTTACGCTTTCTACCGTTGGTGACGCGCTCAAATGGTTTGGATTGAGTGGCGATAAACGGCTGCGGACATTTCTCGATCTGCAACTAAAACTCTATTCTCAGGTGACGGCAGCAGAGACGGCTTTATTATACGCCGCAACGGCTCTAGGCGTATCTCAGACCCCCCAAGGACTCTATCACCTTCAGGGGAGTATGCAGGTTTTGAGCGATCGATTGGTGGCATCGCTAGAGCGGGATGGGGGTAAATTGTTGATGCGGCATACGGTGGAATCGATCGAGTGTGATGAAGCTGGAGTCACAGGCGTAACGATCCGCAACCAAAAAACAGGCGCAACTTGGACAGAAGCCGCTGCTGAAGTCGTGGCAAATGTAACGGCTCAGGATTTAGTCAGATTGCTGGGGGATGCGGCTCCTAAGTCCAATCCGATTCCATTACTGTCGATTGACGGCTATCGATCGCGTGTCAAGAGTTTACCCCAAGCTTCGGGTGCATTTGTGGTGTATCTGGGCGTAAAAGATGCAGCGATTCCAGCAGGTTGTCCGCCCCATCTTCAATTTCTCTACGATTACGATGGAATCATTGGCGAGAATAATTCGCTGTTTGTATCTGTCAGTCATACGGGAGATGGACGCGCACCTGAGGGCAGTGCGACGATTATTGCATCCTCATTTGTCGATCCGAATAAATGGTATGGCGAGAGCGTTGATTATGCTGCAATGAAAGCTGAGTATACTGGGGTGGCAATCGCTAAATTGGGTGCATATTTCAAACTGGCACCAGAAAATATCATCGTGACAGAAGTAGGTACACCTCGCAGTTTTGAGCATTTTACCGGACGCGAACGGGGGATTGTCGGCGGGATTGGGCAACGGGTATCGACATTTGGGCCGTTTGGGTTCGCGACGCGGATTCCCGTGGCGGGACTGTGGATGGTGGGCGACTCCACCCATCCTGGGGAGGGTACGGCGGGAGTCAGTTATTCAGCGTTAACTGTAGTTAGACAAATCGAGCAGCAGGTATTAGGTTAATCGATCTTTCGATCGATTAAATCAGGTCCGCTCTAGAAAATCGTCCTCCAGATGCGCGAAATGTTGTGCCTCTCTTGCTAATATGGGGGCAAGTCATCTATTAGACCTCTTGCACGAATATCAAATCATGGTGTTTTAGTTGTTAGTTACTAGTTGTTAGTTATTAGCAATAGGGCTTTTAGATTCTAAGTCACCGATCGAAATATGAGCAATTCTGGATTCACGCAAGAGGTCTAGTGAGTAGCTATGCACTATGCCGTTGATTCGTCTCTACTAATCTACCATTGACATATTTATGAATAACGCTCGAAATGAGCGTTTGATAGGGGATACCTTCTTCGATAGCTCTGGCTTGAATACCTTCTAAGTCTGCGGAAGACAGACGTAATGTGATGCGCTTATCTTTAGCAATAGCTGCTTTGGCATAACTTTGTAGTGCTAGTAATCGATTTGGCTCTTTCACCGATTGCCATTCCCCTGCGTCAAATGTTGCTAAAAGTTCTTGCTCTTCAAGATCGAGTTCATTCATTATTATCACTGCCACTAAGATACTGTTTTGTTGCTTTTCGTGATGGAATAATAGTCTTCAAGAAAATCTCTGTATCTGTTTCTACATAAGGAACTAGATAAGCATATGCTTTGATTTTAACTACTAGTATACGTTGGCTGGGATATTTTTCTCGATCGGGAACAAAATAATTAGAGATTCGATCCACAGATATTTGCTCTCAAAATCCAAATCTTATTCGGTTTTCCGCCTCCGTATTTATACGGTCAATAGCTCATTCAAGTAGCGAAAATATTGTAAAACTCTTGAGTACAAAGGCTTCTAGAGAATAAAACAATCTTGGAACCTTTCGATTGGCAGTTGCGACTTAGTAGGTAAGAACGAAAAAATAAACTTTACCAACCACCAGCGAATTAACCATGAACTTCTCCTTCAACCAAGCTATTAAAACCATCGCTATTTCTACACTTGCGATCGTCCCAGTTATGAGTGCAATTAATCCAGCATCTGCGGCTCCTAAAGCAACTCCTAAATACATTGCTCAAGCGGCTACAGAGATTGCAGCACCTCAGTCTGTCGGCACTAATTCTAATTATTTAGGTGCAGGTATTTCCAGCGGTTTAACCAATGATAATGCTGTTGGTTCGCAAGCAAAATCTGGTGGAACTTTGTACGGTAGATATGCAATTCCTCAAAGCAAACTATCCGCTCGTGCGGGGATTGTATTCACTGATAAAATCAGTGCGGTTACTCCCAAGCTCACCTATGATGTTGGCGTTGCTCCTGGCACAAATATCTTCGTTGGAGCTGGCTACAACTTTGTAAATGAAAAAACTGCCAGCACTCCATTAGGTAACAAAAGTGCGCCTGTTTTAAGTTTGGGTGTAGAGAGCCAATTAGCTAATAATGTTTTAGTTTTTGGTTCTGCCGATCTGGGTGTCAATGCTTATCAAAATTCCAATAACACTTCGATCGCAATTCAAGGTGGTGCTGGTTTCCGCTTCTAGTTGATTTGGTGTTGCTCAGATATCCTAGTACCGAATAGATCCAGGCTCGATCCTCCGCTGAAGGGTCGAGCCTTTTTTTAATTCGCAGCCGATCGCGGTATACTTACGGTGAACTGATAATAGACGTTCGCCCAGCTTAAAACTCCCGTAAGACTATTAGATTATTGTCATCTATGCCTATTCTCGATCGACAAGGTAGATTATTTGGTAAATTCAGCCTCCTCGACATTGGTGCTGTCCTGGTAATGTTATTTGTGGTTGTAGGTATCTTCCTCTCGCCTGGGGGTTCGGGGCGAATCAATGGCCAGGACAAGCCACAATCAGTCGAAGCTGACGTGATCGTGCGCGGATTGAATGTGCTCAATCCTGAGTCGCTACTGAAGCAGTTTAGTGCGGGGAATAAACTTAGTTTTGTGATCCGGAATCAACCAGCGGGACAAGTCGATATCAAATCAGTCCGTCAACTAGATCGGACTCTGGCGGTGACACAAGCTGATGGATCTGTTAAACCAATGAAGGATCCCCGCCCTGATTCTTATAGTATGGACATGATCGTGACGGTGACTGGCAAAGGTCAGAAAACGAAGGAAGGGTTGGTACTGGGCAATACCAAGATGAAGATTGGCTCTTCGGTGGAAATCGACCAGCTTAATTACAATTTCAACGGTACGGTGATTGATATTCGCTATTTAAATTAGTTGATAGTTGATAGTTGTTGGCGGAGCCTCTCCGTAGGAGAATAGTTGATAGGGATTTAGATTGTGGGGAGCGTAGATTTTACCCCACCCCAGCCCTCCCCTTATAAAGGGGAGGGGGCAAAAGCCCCCCTTTATAAGCCTACGGTGTATACACAAGTCAGTTTAGAATCAAAAAGACCTAGAAAGTGTAAGCGCATATGGAAAACCCAATTTTAATCCATGCAGAACAAATTGACTCGCAAGCATTTGGAGATCCCAGATTGGTAAAAAGGGGGCGGC
>JANXVE010000181.1 GCA_025351825.1 Chamaesiphon sp. 341R_metabat_111
GCCGCCCCCTTTTTACCAATCTGGGATCTCCAAATGCTTGCGAGTCAATTTGTTCTGCATGGATTAAAATTGGGTTTTCCATATGCGCTTACACTTTCTAGGTCTTTTTGATTCTAAACTGACTTGTGTATACACCGTAGGTAATCATTGGTGGAGCTATCCTCTTCTTGATTATTGGCAGTGAATTCTAAATTGCTTGAGTCAGCATAAGCAGGTTTCATGATTCCAGTAAATGCAATTGTAACCACGAGCATAAGTACAACTAGTTTCCGCAACACGATCTTTCGCCTTAGTCTGAGGGAGTTCTTAACTAGTTTACTAAGGCGGAAATATAAATCATGGCATCCAGATCGGATCTAACTGGTGATATCGATCAAACTTTACGTCTGCAATTATTTCACAGGGAAGGCGGTCAAAGATCCACCCTCTAATGGTGAACTCCTGATAGATAGGTAGCTGAGATGGGAAGAATATAGATACATACCATCAAATTTACCAAAAATGATTACACCAGCACTGAAAAAGTTTTTATCTGTTCTTTCACTTGCGACCATCGCTACCACGGCGATTGCAAATCCTGCATTTGCCGAACCCGCAACTTACCAAGGTAATAAAGGTACCTATACGATAGACATTGAAGCTGGTAACTATCGTGGATGTTTGGATAATGGCGGCTGTATCTCTTTAGGACGTAAGAATCTGATTAAAAGTACCAATACTGAGTTCTCAGGGACTAGCTGGAAAAATGGCGAATATACATATTCAATAGACGAGGGTGAATTAAAGGTAGCTCAAAACGGTCGAATCATTTTCCAAGATAGCTTATCTACTCGTTCTTCAGAAGTTAGACAAGTCAATCGATCTAAGCCTGTCAAAAACAACAAGGTTAAGAGAAATACAGAATGTCGGACATTATCAGAGTGTAATCAAGCTATCGAAAGTAACCCTCAGAGTTCAGAGGCTTATCTGAATCGTGCCAATTTTTTTGAAAGTAAATATAATGTCAAAGATGCAGCATCTGACTATGATAAAGCTATCGAATTGAACTCTGACAATTCAGATGTCTATCTGAAACGTGCTAAATTCAAAAGTAATAATTGGCATAGTTTTGGTGATGCAAGTATATTAGAAGACTACGATAAAGCTGTCGAAGTCGATCCTCAAAATTCAGACGTGTACCTTCGTCGAGGCAAGGATATTTATTCCAAGCAGCTTCACTCATCTGAAAAGGAATTAGCTGATTATAATCAAGCTATAGAATTAAACTCTAAAAATTCGTCAGCTTACCTGAGTCGTGCTGAGTTCAAACAAAAGAAAAATGATGTATAGGGTGCATTAGTTGACTGCAAGAGATCGCTTCAATATGCTTCTACAGCAACTGATATATCTTTAGCTAAACAATGTATTAGTAGAATAGATAATCGATAAGTAAATATTGACTAGATTACGAAGTAGCATCTGCTGGTTCATGGTGGGTATTGCCCACCATCTAGGTTTTAAACAATTTCTATCTGATAAATATTTGTACTTATACTAAACACGGATGAGACCTAGACTTTTTATCAAACAGTTCAAACCACTTTGGGGTAAAGCGTAGAGCGTTTAAGGAAAAGTTCATCCTTTAGCCGTTTTCAGTATAGCTACTTACTTCTATTCTTCCCAGCAAAGCCTCGGATGTAACACTACTAGCCCTTCTCTCCAGACACCAAGAAAGCTGATTCAGAAAACGGGGACAAAACATTAATTGAATAAGCGCAAATACGCCATAAACATATATTGTTTACCCCGCTTACCACCAGTGATCTCCTCCAGGATTCCAAACTCCACCAAATCTGCAATCAACTTGTAAGCCGATGCTGGCGATAGCTCCGCCACCGCTCCTACTTTCGCTGCATCGATAATTGGGCGTTGATACAAATAATGGATAACCTTTTGAGCCTTGATCGATCGACTGCCAAGTGTCTGAATTTGACTCTCTACATGCTTCTGCAACTTGAGGATATTATCGAAAGTAGCCACACTATTACTCGCCGTCTCGATAATTCCGACTAGGAAAAACTTGAACCACTGCAACAGGTCATTTTTCTCCCTTGCCCTCATCAGGTTGTCATAGTAGTTAATGCGGTTGCGCTCGAAGAAGTCTGATAAGTACAATACTGGTTGTTTCAATATCCCTCGATCGACCAAGTACAAAGTAATTAACAGCCTGCCTACTCTGCCATTACCATCGAGAAATGGGTGAATAGTCTCGAACTGGTAATGTACTAGTGCAATCTTGAGGAGTTCAGGAAAATATTGCGTGTCATTGTGGACGAACCGCTCCATATCGCTCATTAAGTCATCAATCGATTTGTGCGTAGGCGGCACAAAGATCGCATCATCGATAGTGGCTCCACCAATCCAGTTTTGGCTTTGTCTAAATTCCCCAGGCTGCTTATTCTTGCCGCGCACGCCTTGAAGTAGAGTGCTGTGAGTCGCGCGGATTAATCGCGAAGAGAAGGGCAACTTCTCCAGGTTAGCAATTGCCTCTTTCATCGCCGCAACGTAGTTTTGGACTTCTTCCCAGTCATCTCTTTTCTCTGGGGCAACATCTTCTCTATTCAGGAGTGCTTCCGCCATGTCCGTCTGAGTGCCTTCAATCTTGCTCGATTGAGTCGCCTCCTTGAGGACGTGCATACTGATAAACAGATCGATGTTGGGAATGTAGTCAGAGTACATATCAAGCCTGCCCAGTTCGCGATCTGCGCGTCCTAGTAGCTGAATCAGCTCCATGTTATCCAGCGACCACACTCGATCGATTAAACTAGGCTGAAAGCTCTTGTAACGCCCTTGCTGGACATAATCACCCGACTGAAAATTTTTCACTTTAAATCTAAAATAGTAAAGACTATTAATTTAGATTTTACTGCAAAACTAGAATAGCTTGTGAGGTATTGGCTCATTACCGCATATAATCAAAATAGCCCCCACCAGTGAAGGCGAGGGCTAGATCGATCGAAAGACTGTTACAAGCAGCGCGATCGAATCAAAACATGACTATTTCTATTACGAGGTTAACATGACAACCGCTACAGATACGGACATTCAGCAGATAAAAGATTTAATTACGGCTGGAAACGCAGCCACACAGAAGCAGATCGCCGATCTTGCAATTAGCACTCAAAAACAGATCGCCGATCTCACGCTAGAGATGCGGCTGGGTTTTTCCAATATCGATACTAAGTTCACCGCAGTTCGCGAAGAAATGCGGGTAGGGTTTGCCAATGTTGATACCAAATTCGCTGAAGCTAAAGGCGACATCAAAGAGTTACGTTCTGAAGTCAAAGCTTTGGATGGCAAGCTTGAAGAAAAAACCAAGAACTTAGACCAACGATTGGGATCGGGAGAGTTTACTACACGAGGCATCACCATCGGACTGACGGTAACAGTTGTATGCGGACTACTTTTGACCTTTGGCAAAATCCTATTCTTCGGCCAGATTTTTTAGGCTCGAAAAGACTGTTTACACCGCCAGCTACACCGCTCACTTATTGAGAACGCTTCAAAGTCTTATCAGCCAAAGGTTAAAGGTAGGTATGACTCCTGCTTTCGGGAAGCAGTGGTCGTCGGTTCGATTCCGACCATTCCGACTTAGCTCAAATTAAGACACAGAATGGTTCCTAGAGAGCATTAATCGCCATAAGGGATTATTTTCGCTGTCAATAAGGCTTTGATGAAGTGTAAGGTTTTGATGAAGTGTTGAGAAGTGGTCTAGTTAGGTAAATTTTTGCACTGCTATTTACACCGCTCAAACGTCAAGGAAAGTAGGAAGTCAAAATTAATTTAGATAAGACAGATCGGTTGAACATTTTTTATTGTTCCGATACGTTGTTTTTTACTTTGCTTAGGAAAATGTGCCAGCATATCGCCAAGAATAATAAAAATTCCCTTCACTAATTGGTTTTAATAAAGGACGATATACCTTAGCCCAATTCATGTAAGATTCATAAGTTGGAAACGTACCAAGGTAGTTTGTGTCTCTAGCTTGCATTGATTCTAGATCTTGTTGAACTATGTTGATAACAGTATACTCCCTTTTGATTATTTCCTCTGCTAATCTACATTTACAATTACCGCAAATTGCACTGTGATTATTGATATGAGGACGAATTTTATTTTTCTTTCCGCACTTTCGACAATGTTTTTTAGGATAGTCACTAGCTTTAATCGAACATACCGAACGTTTTTCTTCAATCTTCCTCGCTCGCTCTAAATTATGAGAGAAGTATGTATTTGAAACTTGGAACGGTTCCTCATTTAATTTAGACAAGACTGTATTAGTTGCTAAAATAGCTTGTTCAAATTTGGCAAGAGATTCTTTGCTTGGTTCCTTCTCTATATCTAGCATGAGGTTGTACAAAGATTGCTGCAATCTAATTGTTAGCCTGAGTAGATCTTTTTCTTCTTCATTTCGAGCATTTAGCTGAGTCAGATCGTTAATACGTTCTTGACTAATACTAGTTTGCTCCTTAATATGTCTTTGTGTTGTGTCAGCTAAATTATTGTATTTATTCTGAAGACTTGAATAGTCAGTGGTAAGTTTATTTGCAACTTGTCGATGATGTTTTGACGATCGTTTATAGTCTTCATCACTAGCATAAGCAATACAAGCACCAGCAACCGCACTAACAGCAGCCCCAATCAATAGAAATAGCATAGAGAGACCTAGTATCGTTATTTAATATTCTGAAGAGATAATTTTTTGAGAGCTATCTAATAAATTCTCTCCAACTCGTATGCCACCCAACGATCTTGATATGGCAGCAGATTCAAGATATCTTTTTAATGCTCCTTCAATCCCACTTTCGATCGGTCGACTGGCAATTCGATCGTTGATAGCTTGAGATTCAGCCAGAAAATCTATATTTCTAGCGCGTTCCTCTGCCAAGAAGTTCATATTCTTAGTATGTTCGTAAATTAGTTCATCTTCAATTTTTTTAAGATGACTTAATTCTTGCTGAGTTGCATTCTCATAATATTCTTTTGTTCGCTGCTTATGATTGTCTAAAATCTTGAAAAATTCATAAACCATTCCAGCCCCACCAGCTATTAATAAAGCTGGCGAAATTGCTGTTAATGCTAGTGCCACAGGAGGGCAGGCTATCGCAACAGTTGTCACTGTTAACGCAGTTGCTCCGCCTACGCCACCACCGATGACAGTTTCTTTAAGAGTGTGCTCGACTGCTTCTTGAGCTGATATCTCTCCCCTCACAACTCGCAGCGCGTTTCTGAGCATCGAAAAAGGAGCTGTTGTCATCGCCCCGATTGCAGCCCCTCTCGGTATAGCTCCTAAACCAGCTCTGAATGCACCCGCAAAATTATCAACCTGTGCTTTGATATCTAGTCCAATTTGCTCTTGTGAAGTCATGTCTCGATCGCCACGAGCACGATTAGTCGATCGACCTTCCCACTTGATATTATCTGGATGACCCGATCCACCTTTACTATGGGGTTCTATATGGCTGGCATCTTTTCCAGCCAGGTATTCTCTAATATTCTCAGCCGAGGATGGAGCATCTACCCCAGCTCGATCGGCGGGTGGGATTTTGTCGAGCATCTGTTGAGTTTGAGCCTCATTTCTGCCGACACCATCGCGGACACCACCTCTGTGTAGATGAGATAACTTGTCTGGAGCATGAAGCTTGAGGTCGTCTAATGTGGCATGATGAATTTTGAGATCGGCGATGACATTGAAAATCGAGTTACTTTGAGATTCATCAGACATAGCTTCAAAACTTAGTGTATAAAAAGTAACTAAGTTAATACATTTGCCTGATTGTCCAATATATAGAGATCGGATTGCATCCGCGAGATTACTGAAAAATCTCAGGTAGGACATTTTCAGATACCGATAACCGAAATCAACGTGAATGGCGGCAATCTGACTGATGCATTTAAAATCCCATTATTTAGTAAATTTGAATGCTTTCCGCTGGTAAAGCCAGTGACTTCGCCACATCACTAATTTTAACCATCAAAGTTAACGGCTCCAGTGATGAAAATATAAACCGATACGGCACGTAAAACTGCTTTGCCTCTGCCGAAATTGTATGAGCCAGAATTGCTCGTATCCCAGCAATTTCAGAAGCCTTGAGCGTCTATCGAACCTAATCTTTAAAGAGCTGGATAAAGCTAGAGAAGAGGATCGACCCCCAAAGTTGACAAAGGAGGAGGATAGTCTTTAGGTCCGCCCTTCGTTCGCTGACTGCTGCTAGCCTCTCAGGTGAGGAACTGGCGGCGGATGGGTTATGTATTCGGGGCTTGCTCAAAGAAAGGGATGAGATCTCATCTCGATCGTAATTAATTCCACTTGTCAAAATTAACCGTTCGGTACTCTAGCGAATCGATTCAGCAAAGCCGACGCTGTGCGAATGGACTTCCACCTAAAAACATCCTCTAGACCCCATAAACCCCGATAAGCCCCCTTTTACCCATATAATCGAAACAGCCCTCACCAGTGAAGGTGAGGGCTGTTTCGATCGAAAAACTGTTTGCACCAGCGCGTTCGAGAATCGTCTCAGAAAGGAGAATCGAATGAAAACATAACTATTTCTATTACGAGGTTAACATGACAACCGCCACAGATACGGACATTCAACAGATAAAAGATTTAATTACGGCTGGAAACTCAGCCACACAAAAGCAGATCGCCGATCTTGCAATCATTACCCAAAAACAGATCGGCGATCTCACCCTAGAGATGCGGTTGGGGTTTGCCAATGTCGATACTAAGTTCACAGCAGTTCGTGAAGAAATGCGGATAGGGTTTGCCAATGTCGATACCAAGTTCGCTGAAATCAGAGGCGACATTAAAGGATTACGCTCTGAAGTAAAAGCTTTAGATGGCAAGCTTGAAGAAAAAACCAAGAACTTAGACCAACGATTAGGATCGGGAGAATTTACCGCACGGGGTATCACGATCGGACTGACGGTAACAGTTGTCGGCGGACTACTTTTGACCTTTGGCAAAATCCTATTCTTCGGCAAGATTTTTTAGGCTCGAAAAGATTGCTTACACTTCGTACTCAACAGATCGAACAAGGGCTTCAATCTGCTACAGATCGGGGGCTGTGAAACGGGTAGGTCGTGACTTGTTGAAGGTTGAATACAACTAGGGTAAACTTAGGATACACGTAGAAAACAGACTCATGGCAAACATTATCAATCGCTGGGGAAATAGCTTAGGGGTGAGAATACCCTTAACGGTTGCCACCGAACTAGGATTCAGAGTTGGTACTGTGGTTGATGTGACGATCGAGGATGGTAGAGCGGTTATCTCACCCATCAAGAAGAAGTACACCCTAGAGGAATTACTAGAGGGGGTTACACCTGATTTAATCGAGGGTGAATATGATTGGGGTCAACCAGTCGGGAATGAAGCATGGTGAGTCAATATATCCCAGCGCGGGGCGATATCGTCAAGCTAAACTTCGACCCGACATTAGGGAGAGAACAAGCTGGATACAGACCCGCGCTAATAGTAACAACTAAAGAGTTCAACCAGGCTACTAGATTAGCGTTAGCCTGTCCCATCACAAGCAAAATCAAAGGGTTGAACTTAGAAGTCTTTTTACCAGAGGGTTTGATTACAAGCGGTGTGGTGTTAGCCTTTCAAGTCAAGACGATCGATTGGGTCGAACGTCAGGTAAAGTACATAGAATCTCTGCCAGATGAAACGATCGAGGAAGTGATTTCTAAGTTACAAGTACTACTAGGCTGAACATCGAAATAGCCCCCACAGAAAGATCACATCTTTTATATGCTTATCAAGGTGTACAACTTATTTACTTCGCATCCATCCAATTAGCTCCACTCCCAATCTCCGCTACCATCGGTACGCTCAGATCGATCGCATTTTCCATTGTCGCCTTAATCTTTGGCTGCAACTCCTCCCATTCATCCAGCGGAATTTCCAGCACCAATTCATCATGTACCTGCAACAACATCTTCGCTTGATATGGCACTAATAACTTATCGATCGAAATCATCGCCAGTTTAATAATATCTGCACTCGAACCTTGAATCGGTGCATTCGCCGCAGCACGTAAATGTCCGGCATCTAGTTGTCCGAGATTGCCTAAATCGTCGAGATTAATCTGATTTGGATCGCTGCCTTTTAAACCGCGTAGTTTACCACTTTCAAACTTGAAATACCGCCGCCGTCCGCAGACAGTTTCCACATATCCGAGGGCAATTGCTTCTCGTTTGACGCGCTCTAAGTAGTCGAAAATGCCTGGATATCGATCGTAAAACTTCTCGATGAAGGTTTTGGCTTCACTGGTTTTGATACCTGTTTCTCGCGCAAATTTGGCGGCACCCATGCCGTAGACTACGCCGAAGTTGATGATCTTGCCCATCCGGCGTTGTTCGCTGGTAATTGTGTCACTTTCAAATAATAATTTTGCGGTGACGGTGTGGATATCTTCGTTTTGGTTGTAAGCAGTGATTAAGACTGGTTCTTGACTGAGATGGGCGAGGATGCGGAGTTCGATTTGGGAGTAGTCAACTGCGGCGAGAATCCAGCCTGGAGCAGGGATAAAGGCGCGGCGAATTTGGCGACTAAACTCGGTACGGATGGGGATATTTTGGAGGTTGGGATTGGAGGAGGAGAGCCTACCAGTAACGGTAACGGCTTGATTAAAATCGGTGTGAACTCTACCTGTTTTGGGATGAATTAGAGCAGGGAGGGCATCAACATAGGTTGATTTGAGTTTGGAGAAAGTACGGTGTTGGAGAATCAAATCGACGACTTCATGTTTGCCTTGGAGTTTTTCGAGGGTGTTGACATCGGTGGAGTAGCCAGATTTAGTTTGACGGATACCTTTGGTGTCGAGTTCGAGTTTTTCAAATAAGATCTGTGCGAGTTGTTTGGGTGAACCGAGATTAAATTTCTCCCCCGCTAGTGCGTAAGTTTCTTCTTCGATTCGATCCAGATCTTTGGCTAGAATTACTGATAGTGTTTGCAAGTATTCGGCATCGATATTAATCCCCCGATCTTCCATGTCGGCAAGAATGGGTTCGAGTGGAAGTTCGATCTCTTGCAATAGTGGGAGTAATTTTGGAGCAGCGGCTAATTCAGCTTTGAGCAGGGTGTGCAGGCGATAGGTACCCCAGACATCCATCCCGCAATATTCGGCGACTAGGGGGATGCTAATGCTGGCAATCGTTTGTCCTTTGGGGACTAATTCGGTGTAGTTTTGGGGGATGATGCCCAGATAACGACTGGATAAGTCAGCGAGGTTGTGGCTGCTGTCGGGATTTAAGACATAGCTTGCCAGCATCGTATCGAAGACAACGCCTTGAAGATTAATGCCTTGGTGTTTAAATACTAATCGATCGAACTTAGCATTCTGCAATACTTTTGGATAAGTTGGATCTTCGAGGATCGATCGCAAGTTTTCCAATACTATTTCTAATCCTAAATTTTCACCTGATTCATGCCCAATTGGAATATATGCCATGCGATCGATTTCCGCACCCCAACAGCAACCAATCCCGACTAGCTGGGCATTACGCGGTTCTAAATCGGTGGTTTCCGTATCCCAAGCGACGGGATGATTTGAATCGGTATGATGTTGAAGATTAGCAGTTAGAGCTTGCAGTTTGGCTAAACTATCAATAATTTGCGGTTGAATTGGACATACTCGACTGCGTTGAAATTTCTCTGTGTCTGCGGCACTAAAAAACCATAATTCTTCACTCTCATCGTCAATTTTGGCTGGGCGAACTGGCTCTCGACTATCACGCTTAGTTTTTGGCAGCGGTGTACCACCAAAAGCTTCCTGTAGCTTCTCGATATCCTTATTAAATCGGTGCAGTTCCAGCGTTTGTAATAACGGCTGTACTTGTCCAAAATCAAACCCAGTTAACTTCGTTTCTTCCAACTCCAACTCTAGCGGTACATCAGTAATAATCCGCGCCAAATATTGTGAATGATCCGCGTCTTCTTTCCCCGCAACTAGCTTCTTTCCCGTTGCACCTAGAATCTCATCTACTCGATCGTAAACAGTCTTGAGATCCTGATATTCTGTTAATAACTTTACCGCTGTCTTGTCGCCAATGCCCCGCACGCCAGGAATACTATCCGATTTATCCCCACACAAAGCTTTATAGTCAATAATTTGATCGGCGCGTACTCCCATCTTATCGATCACACCCTGCTCATTCATCTCTGTCGTCCCAGGTTGACCACTAGGAGAATAAGCTGATGATAGATAAAGTACGCTCACATTGTCTCGATCGTTCACCAATTGGAACATATCCTTATCGCCAGACAATATCTTCACCTGATAACCAGCGCGACTTCCTCGCCCCGCCAACGTCCCCAAAATATCATCCGCCTCAAATCCTGGCGCGGTAATTGTCGGTAAATTTAAGGCTGTCAATAACAGATACAAATTCTTAATATCGATCGTGAAATCTTCAGGCGTTTCCACTCGATCGGCCTTATAATTTTCATCAGCCTCATGTCTAAAAGTCGGCTGGCGCAAGTCAAATGCGATCGCCATCGCATCTGGCTTCTGACTATTGATAATCTCCACCAAAGCCTTCACAAATCCAAAACAAATACTCGTCGGTACTCCAGCCGAAGTGATCAAGCCACCGCTCTTACTTTTGGCATAGGCATAGTAAGAACGATAAGCCAAAGAGTGACCATCGACGAGAATTAGTAGCGGAGTTGGAGACATACAAATAAATTCAGCAGATTGAGATTACTGTCTAATCTTGGTAGTAAAGCCAGAAGCTTTGAACTTCTTTAGTTGCAGTGGCAAGGTGGCACTCGATGGCACAGTGACTCGCATCTCAAAATCATTAATTCCTGGTGGTACTTGCTCGATTAAACCCACCCGTCCCCGATTTGGTAAGACATTATTATTATCGGCATCATAAATCCGTCCGTAGACATCGGCATCATAGACTGTCTTGCCCGATCTGTTTTCAGCTTTCCCTGTGATTAAGAAACACAGCGCGTCTTGAGTCACGCCACCGCTGCTGACTGCACCTTTAGACATTTCGGCAGAACAATCTTTGTATCCAACATTTGACAGTGGAATGGGTGTAACTGCCAGAGCTGCGGGGGCAAATATCCACGTAGACAGAGATAATAGAATGGCAACGGTAAATCTAGCAAGAGTGCGAATTAGCATGGTGAAAAGAGGAGGAGGGAGGGGAACTGAGTTGGGTGTGTTGGGTTTCATTCTTCAACCCAACCTACAGATCTATCAACGATCGACTAACTTAAAACCATTGTCCTCCATTGAAGCGGGAATATGGTGACAGGATGCGGAGTAGGGAGTGGGTGACGATCGAGTTCAGCACACAATAACCAGTATAAAACCCGATGAACCCAGGGATGTTGAAATTAGCTCGATCGATCCCAGGCAAACCGACAGCTTGAATCACCGTCACCAAAAATAAACCTTCCCAAATTGCCCCAGCGAACTGTAATAAGCCATTCCAGTCGCCATCCCAGCGCAGTCTTTGCAACTGATGGTACCCAAAATCCCAGGCTAACCCAAATAATCCTAAGTATAGTAATGTCAGAAATGATTGTCCGGCGATCGAATTAAATCTCACCACGATCGAGATTGTCAGCAGCATCCCCACTGTGGCTAGTAACAAAACTCGAATTTGCCAGCGACCAAATAGAGTAAAGGTCATGATTCGCTTATGGAGTATTCGATCGAGCTTAACTATCCTACCGAGCGGTAGCAATTACCTAATTATACCTGCTAGCGATCGACCTTTGTCTAGACTCTATTATCTCGAAAATAATAGAGCGTCTTCACGGTTAAGCAAAGACGCTCTATTATTTGAAATTAGACGATCTAAATATCCAAATCCATCATATTTAACTTCGGCCCATAAGTTTCGATAAACTCACGTCGAGGAGCAACTCGATCTCCCATTAGAATTGTAAAGATTCGATCGGCTTCGGCGGCATCTTGAATCTCAACTCGCTTGAGTGTGCGTGTTTCACGATCCATTGTAGTTTCCCATAACTGTTTGGGCATCATTTCTCCCAATCCTTTGAACCGTTGAATTGTATAATTTGCATTCGCGGGGAATTCAGAGATTTTCTTCTGCAATTCACGTTCACTATAACAGTAGTAGTGATTGCGTCCACGCTCTAATTTATATAGTGGTGGGCAAGCAATGTAGATATAGCCTTCTTCAATCAATGCCCGTTGGTATCGATAGAAGAATGTCAGCAGTAGCGTCCGAATGTGAGCACCATCAACGTCGGCATCTGTCATCAAACAAATGCGGTGATACCGAAGCTGTTTAGCATTAAATTCTTCACCCCGTACACCTAGTCCTAGTGCTGTAATGAGAGCCTGAATTTCAGTATTTTTGTAAATCTTTGAATCTTCGGTTTTCTCGATGTTTAAAATTTTACCACGCAGAGGCAAGATTGCTTGGAAACGTCTGTCCCTGCCTTGCTTTGCCGACCCCCCTGCTGAATCGCCTTCGACGATAAAAATCTCTGATTCGCTGGGATCTTTGGAGCTGCAATCGGCTAATTTACCTGGTAAAGTTGAAGATTCTAAGACTGATTTACGGCGGACTAATTCCCGTGCGCGACGGGCTGCTTCGGCGGCATTAAATGCTTGGAGAGCTTTGTCTAGAATTGCATCGGCAATGTTGGGGCGGAACTCTAGATACTCTGTTAAAGCTTCACCAACGATCGAATCGACAATTTTGCGAACTTCGCTATTTCCAAGTTTAGTTTTGGTTTGCCCTTCAAATTCAGGATTGGGTACTTTGACTGAAACAATTGCGGTTAAACCCTCGCGGATGTTTTCACCGCCGAGATTGGCATCGCCATCTTTGAGTTTATTCCGTTTACGTCCGATCGCATTCATTGTGCGAGTTAAGACAACTTTTAAGCCATCTAAGTGGGTTCCGCCTTCTTTGGTTTGAATATTATTGGCAAAGCCGAGAATATTGTCCGTATAAGCATCAACACACCATTGCAGCGCAACTTCTACCTGGACTTTATCTTGTTCACTTTGGATGTAGATTACTTCCTCATGGAGTGCTTGTTTATCCATATTTAGATAAGCAATGTACTCCTTGATCCCACCTTCGTAGAAGTAATTCTCAATCTTGGGTTCGCCACTTTCTAATAGTTCTAGGCGATAATCACTAAAACTAATCCGCAACCCAGCATTGAGATAAGCTAACTGTTTGAATCTAACTGCGAGGGTGTCAAAGTCAAAGACGATGCCCTCTTTGAAAATCTCAATGTCTGGTAAAAATGTGACTGTCGTACCCGTGCGATCTTCTGGGCTGGGGACAATTTCCAATCCCGTTACCGCCACACCCTGTGCAAACCGTTGGGTATGAATTTTTTGATTCCGCCATACTTTCACTTCAACCTGCGCTGACAGTGCGTTCACCACCGAAATCCCGACTCCATGCAAACCACCAGAGACGGTATAACCACCATCTCCAAATTTACCACCAGCATGAAGAACTGTTAAGACGGTTTCGATCGTTGATTTACCCGTCTGGGGGTTAATACCTGCTGGAATCCCTCGCCCATCATCAATGACGGTGATCGAGCCATTGGCATTGATCGAAATATCAATATTTTTGCAATGACCTGCCAAGGCTTCATCGATCGAGTTGTCCGCAACCTCGTATACTAAATGATGGAGTCCCGTCGCCGAAGTATTCCCAATATACATCCCTGGTCGTACACGGACAGCTTCTAGTCCCTCCAGGACTCGAATGTTGTCATCATCATAACTAGTACTCATAAACGATGCTCCAATAATGGGTTCAAAGCCGCCTCTGGCTGCATTGATGATAAATCACTCCAACATGATAACACAAATAGGTTGCAGCCGAATCTAGATAGTTCTGGGAATATCTTTCGTGGTAGGATCTGGTTCTGAGTTATTTGCGATTTTTGCACTGCCGTACTTGCACCGATGTTAATAGTTATTTGTGGAGCGACAGCCACTGGCAAATCAGGACTGGCAATCTCGATCGCGCAACGGCTTAATTCGGAAATCCTCAGCGCAGATTCGCGCCAAATTTATCGAGATTTTGATATCGCAACAGCTACAGTATCGAAGGTCGAACAGGCATTGGTGCCCCATCATTTCGTTAGTACATCCGATCCTAATTATACTGTGACGGTGGCTGGATATCAAGCAGATGCACAAGCATCGATCGACAAGTTGCAACAGCAGCAGCAGATACCCCTGTTGGTTGGTGGTACGGGACTATATATTAAGTCGGTGGTGAAAGGACTAAAGATGCCCAGAGTCGCGGCAAATGAACAGTTACGATCGCAATTAGCCGATCTCGGCCAGGTGCAATGCTATCAGATTTTGCAACAGATCGATCCTCAAGCCGCTAGTAAAATTTATGCCAACGATCCAAGGCGGACGATTCGGGCATTGGAGGTTTATTATGTCACGGGGCAGACTATTTCGAGTCAGCAGGGCGAATATCCGCCGAGCTATCCGATCCTTCAGATTGGATTGGACTGCGAGAATCTAGACATCCTAGCTCACCGCATCGAGCGACGCGCTCACCAAATGATCGAATCGGGTTGGGAGGATGAGGTGCGATATTTAGGAGCCAAATATGGCTGGGATTTACCGTTACTAAAGACTTTAGGATATGCCCAAATGCGGGAGTATCTGAATGGTGAGATGAGTTTAGCAGACACGATCGATCTAACAACTATCGCTACTCGTCAATTTGCCAAGCGTCAACGGACTTGGTTCAAGGCAATTTCAGGGATTGAGTGGTTTGATAGCAACGATCCGATTTTACTCGATCGAGTCTGGGATCGAGTTCAGCAATTTTGCAACGGTAACTAGTACCATTAGTGTTTATCTATCATCAGCACTGCGTAAAACAAATGTATTCAGTATTTACACTGATGGAGAAGAGATAAACAGATTGATAAATTAGTATCAAGGTATACAATTATCGACGGCATTGAAATCTGATGAGTCCACAGTACAACGGAGAAAATAATAAACGAGTAGATCGATCTTCACCTGAAATTTTCCGTTTTCCGAGTCGGGAAGAAATTCGCAAGGCAAAAGAACAGGAGCAAGCCAAAATAGATGAGAAAAAGAAGCCTGTTGTAAATAACTACAAGGATGAAGATTTATCTGGCTGTTTATCTGGTGCCCTATCGGGATCTTTACGAACTTCTCGTCAACCCGAACCTGTTGTAACTAACTACAAAGATGAGGATTTGTCTGGCTGTTTATCTGGTGCCTTAAATTCCCAGTCTACCAAGCTAAAGACTGGCCACCGAGATCGATTTATCCCAACTGAGCGGAATTTGAATAATGATAAAATTACTGCGATCGAGGCTGACGATCTCAGCGCAGCAATTAACTCCTTAAATGGGGAAGAAGCTGAAGAAAAATCTGGCTGGCTTTATTTTAATTAAAGGGAAAGCATTAATCGGTGATAGTTGCAGCCTGTTGTTGAGTGAGATAGTAATACTGACCGCGTTTTGTCATTAGCTGTTGATGATTGCCGCTTTCAACTAAGATGCCTTTATCTAACACTAGAATTAGGTCAGCTTTTTGAATAGTCGAGAGTCGATGAGCGATAATAATCGTGCTGCGATCGTGGCGAATTTTTTCGAGATTGTCCTGGATGATTCGTTCGGATTCGGTGTCCAAACTACTGGTGGCTTCATCAAAAATTAATAGGCGGGGATTGGTTAATAATGCTCTGGCGATCGCCAGTCGTTGGCGTTGCCCACCAGATAACATATTGCCACCTTCACCAATTTCGGTATCATACCGCATGGGCATTTTATCGATAAACTCATTGGCACCCGCGAGTTCGGCTGCACGTTGAATTTCAGATTGCTTGGCACCTGGTTTTGCGAGGGCGATATTGTGCTTGACGGTACCACTAAATAAGAATGTATCCTGATCGACTACACCGACTTGCGATCGCAATGATTGTAATGAGATGGTGGATAGATCTTTATCATCGATCGAGATCGATCCAGTTGTGGGCTGATATAGCCCGAGAATCAATTTGGCGAGGGTAGTTTTACCAGATCCACTTCGTCCGACTAGCGCGACCGTTTGACCTGGCTCAATCTCAAAATTGATGTTCTCTAGGATGTTCTGTTTGGCATCCTTGTGATAGTTGAAGGTCACATTCTCAAACTTGACATAGCCTTGGAGCTTGCCCATATTTTGACGGTTGGAGTCGCGATCTTCCTCTGGCTTGGCTTCGATCACGTCGCACAGTCGTTCGATCGCAATCCCGATTTCTTGCAGGCTATTCCACAGTCCTGCCAGCCGCTGAAAGGGACTAATCACATTTGCAGAGAGCATGTTGAACGCGAATAACTGTCCGATCGTAAACTCGCCAGAAATTACTAAAGAGGCACCAATCCACAGTAGTGCCGTACTGCTAATCGTATTGATAATTGAGCTGATAATCTGGAGTTTAATACCGAGAATCTGACCGCGATAGGTTTGTTTGATTTCTTTATTTAGCTTTTCTTCCCAGTGCCACCGGACAGATTTCTCTACTGCCATTGATTTAACGGTGCGAACACCATTGAGAGCTTCAATCAGGTAACTATTCTCATCGTTCGATGCATCAAAAATCTCCCGCGACATCTTCTTCAGAAACGGTGTAGAAGCAAATGTGAGAATCAAGAATGGCGGAATCGAAACCAGTGTGACTAAAGCCAATTTCCAACTATAAACAAACATCAGCGTGGCATAGACAAACACCGACATTAGGTCTAGTAGCACCCCTAAAGATTGCCCAGTAATAAAACTTTGAATCTTATGATTTTCTTGAATCCGCGAGATGATATCGCCCACATGACGAGAATCAAAATAACTTAATGGCAAGCTGAACGTATGCCGAATGAACCCGATCACCAATGCTGCATCGATGCGATTGGCAGTCAGAGACATTAGATACTGGCGCAACGCCGACATGCCAATCTGAAATCCACCAAAGATCAGCAGTCCCAGCCCAAATGTAGTCAAGCTAGTAGTGGACTTGTGGACGATCGCCCCATCCAGAATCAACTGCGTCAAAATCGGCGAAATCAGCCCGAAAATCTGCAACACGATCGAAGCGATAAAGATCTCCGCAATTACCACCTTATGGGGTGTAATGAGCTGAAATAGCTGCCAAAAGTCCGTACTTTTACCCTCAACCTTTTTCAGCGCGAGAGTCGGCTCAATTAGTAGGCAATAGCCTGTCCAGCCTCGATCGAATTCGGCATGAGTCAGCTTGCATTGACCGATCGCCGGATCGCAAATAATCACATACTGGGGCGCAATCTCAAATACGACCACATAGTGATTGTTTTCCCAATGAACGATCGCGGGCAATCTCTGCTTGGCAAGTCGATCGAAACTAGCCTTAACTGGGCGACTATTGAACCCCAAATTTTCGGTGGCGTTTGCCAGTCCTTTCAGGGATGCCCCGTCCCGACTGACATGTGCCAGATCTCGCAGCCGATTGATATTAAACTCCTTACCCCAGTACTGCCCAACCATGACCACGCAAGCCGCACTACAGTCAGAGGCACTTTGCTGGGCATAGAATGGATAGGTGTGAGTGGTTTTTTGCCACCACTGTCCCATTTTCTGGCTGGGGGTAGGAAAATAAGCTTCCTTCAATCGATCGCCAGTTGCTTTAGTCCGAGCTACTGGTGCTGTGGGCGCGGTCGCCTGCGGTGGAGCGATGGCTGCTGGAATGCTCCGAGCGGCTAACGGCTGCTGAATACCCCGCTGAGGCGCATGGAGCGCGGACGGTTCCAATCGACCATTGAGGATTGCATCGAGATACTGAGCACGTTGGCTGAGATGGTACTCGATCTCTGGATACTTACGCCACCACGATCGAATTGACTCATTCGGGATAAAGCCGACCAGGATCTCGGCTCCACCGACAACTAGAGCAGCTTTAGCAACATAATCACTAAAGTCAGCATCAGGAAATAGTGTACTCTCGCCAAAGCTCCGTCCTACGTTCAGAGTTGCTACCCGCTCACCCTGAAGATCGAATAATCGCACTTTTCCAGCCAACACCATATAGATTCCGGCTGGACTGTCGCTAGATCTCCAAAAGCTCGTCCCAGGCAGTACTGACAAAACTTGGGTCTGAGCTTGAATTTGGGTCAGATCTGAAGCGGAAACCTCTGTACCCAAAACTTGGAGCAGCCGATCGACAGAGCCAATTGTGGAATTTTGAACCATGAGTCGGGTCGGTTGTGAGGAGGGGTAGAGGGTAGTTTTATTGTGAAGGTCGTCACAGGTCGAGGATCGCAATCTGCCCAGACTTGCCAACTTGAGACTGTTGCTCAGTCGCCTCTACCACTCTAGCTTCGCTATTCATTTCTTCAATCAGCCGATTGACATGTCTGGCGGTCAGCTCAATGTCGAATTCTTGAGATAGGTGCTTGCTCAACCATTGCCCCGTCCAGCGGGCAAAAGGATAGCCCAGACTTTTGGGACTCTCGCTCATTAGTTGCTTGAGTCGCTCTAGATACTCAGAAGTGACCAGTTTGGGACGACCGATCGCCTGTGCTTTCCAGTTGTGAGCCTGACCAGATTTGGCTACGAAGCTCCAATGTCTAACCGTCAGTGGAGAACAACTGAGCGTCCGGCAAATTTGGGTCTGAGTTTTACCTTCATCTGCTAGCAACATGATCGAGATTCGCTGCCGATACTCAGGAATAGTCTCAGTTTGCAGATTTTTTTCGAGTAATTGGCGTTGGAACTTCGTTAAATGTTTATTCAGAGAATTTTCGTGAACAAGTTGATTAATTTGACTCATAGTGGTTTTGTCAATCTATTCATCACGGCCTATCTTACTCGATCTTTACTCTGTAACACAATCGCTTTACTATTTCTTAATTTTCAGATCGAAGATAATCTCGGTTCACAGCCAGAACATATAGTATTGTGCCAATCCTCCAAATTATTATCGACAGGGATGTCATCAGCAATAATGCTGAACTTCAATGATTGATAACATTATTTAGCAAATTAACTAGATCGAGATGTTTGCTATGCTTGAATTTCTGTAATAGCAACAAATTGAGGTTTAGTTAGGTCGATCGAGATTGAATCGTTGGTATTGCTGTAAGCCTCCGGTCTAGCAGTAGCACCTCTAGCAGAGTATCGAGAGAATAGCGTCTAGATACATTGTAAATTATCATCAGTTACTCTATGAAAATTAGTTTAGATACAGACAATATTTTTGAATATTTAGCAACACTTAATTACTGTCAAATATCCGATCGAGATACGAGTATAACAACACTTATTGATGCAAAAAACTTCAATATCTCGATCGCATTTGCCGATGGTCGAAACCTCTTGGTCAAGCAGGAGCTGCATAATGGTCGTGGCGAAACAAAAGGAGAATTTTGGTCGGCTTGGCAAATGCAGAAGTTAGTCGATACATTTCCAGATTTTGGTCGGGAGATTGGTGCTTTTCTGCCAGAGCTGATGTATTTCGACCCAGAAAACTCAATTCTGGTCGTTAGGTACTTAACCGATTATCGGGATCTCTACCAGTACTATACTAACGAACACAAATTTCCCGTTGAGGTCGCTAGATCGATCGGCAAACTGCTGGCAACTATTCACAGTCAGACATTTGAGCAGCCAGTGTATCAACAGTTTTTAGCTATTGACAATACTAATGTTGCTAGTTCCTACTCAGCGATCGATCTAATCGATCGATTAATTAGAATCACACCCGAAGTCTTTCAGGTGCTGCCGCCAGCCTGTTTGCAGTTCTTTCGGCTATTTCAACGGTTCCCTAGTTTATCAGCCGCGATCGTCGAGCTTGGCAATTCAATTACGCCCAGTTGTTTAGTTCACCACGATCTCAAAATCAACAACATTTTGATCGATTTAGAGTGGGAACGATCGGATTCAAAGGTAATTCGGCTGATTGATTGGGAGCGGGCAGGTTGGGGCGATCCAGCTTTCGATCTGGGCTGCGTTTTGAGCAGCTATTTGGAGATTTGGCTATATGGATTGCCGATCGGTAACGGTCTCAGCATTAATGAATCATTGCAATTGGCAACTACTCCATTGGAACGACTTCAACCATCTTTGTTGGCGATCGTTCGGGCTTATTTGGCAGAGTTTCCAGAGATCTCGATCGCTCGTCCCGATTATCTCGATCGAGTGATTCAATTTGCGGGGTTAGGGTTGATTCAACAGGTTGAAGGCAACTTGTATGAAGAACGCAACTTTGACAATCGCGGCATCGTAATTCTCCAAGTTGCCAAGCAATTGATCTGTACGCCTCAAGCTGCCATGAATACATTGTTTGGTAGCAATTCTGCTCAACTCATCGCCAACTAGTCATATGTCACATTTTCACAAAGTCCTCACCGAAATAGTCGAAAAAATTGCGATCGATCGCGACTTAACGATTTCTCATCCCAACTATCCACCACTAATTACCAATCCAGACACACTGGGCAAGATCCAGCAAATCTCAGTTGAGCTGCAAGAAAAGTATCTAATCGCTCAAGTACAACACTATCTCCACGATATTTATTTTAGTCACAGCCGCCTCAGTAGCCAAGAGCTGGACATCGCCACTAGACAACATCAACCTGTCAAGAACAACATGATTGATGGGATTGATATCGATTTCTATCCACGGCTGCGGGAGAGTAATACTAGTCGTGGTTACTTCGATCCTGGCTGGCAAATCATCGCCACAACCGATGACTGTGAGCTAATCGTGGTCAAAGATGGACTGCATCTACATATCGATCCACAGCGGCACTTAGCTCCAG
>JANXVE010000006.1 GCA_025351825.1 Chamaesiphon sp. 341R_metabat_111
AAAATACAAGGCTTAGACACTATTTAGCAAGGGCTTCATCGCAAGACACTTTGCTATTCTAAGTCGAAAGAAATGTTGGAACATTCAGTTAGATTACTAATTCACTATCTCAAATTCTTGGATGTTCCCGTTCCATATCCAGCCAACTATTAAATGTAGCTAATTTCATCCTATTTTGAATAATGTTTTTTGCTCTCGATCGCCATATCATACATCAATTCAGCAACGCCCTTGTTTTCTTACAGCCACTGAGTTGGGAATAGAAGTCTAAATTACAATAGTTTGTCGCGTTCGACTTCATCGAGAAACTTCTCAATCAACACTCGTGCCAGACTACTCATATTAGTATTGAGTTGCTTCGAGACGATCGCAAACCGTTGATGTCGAGACTTAGGTAAATCCACGGTAAACCTCGTCGTTGCCTCCTTCTGATTGCTTTTAAACAGCTCAATCACATCAGCCGTCAGACTTGATTCCTCGATCGATTCCAGTGGATCGGTACTGACTTCAGTATTTATTTCTACTAATTTATCAGCATTTACTTCAGTACTTACTGAACTATTGACAGCATCAGGATTTTTCATAAATTGCTGCATCACGTCAGCAGTCAATGATTTTCGCTTGTTAGTCATAGTGTCTTCAATATAGTTGTAAATAACCTGGAATACTCCTTCTGAGCGTCTTTGGCCGCATCTCCACCAAGATCGAAGACAGTTGCCCCCTGCCCAAAAGCATCAGCAATAATCTGACGTTGATGGATCACTTCGCCCAAAACATTAATATCCGGTACTGCTTTGAGCACAGTAAAAGCTTCCTGTTTTAGCCGCGTTCCTTTTACCGCCCGATTTAAAAAGATCGCTGCTTGCGGCTCTCCTTTGCGAATTGCCCGCGCTTGCTTAATCAACCGCACGGTATCGGAAGCACTAGCGAGATCGACTCCAGTGGGTTGACAAGGAATCAGTACCAAGTCACTCCACAGCACGATCGCTCTAGTCGCCTCAGCTAGAGTCCCTGGCGCGTCAACAATCAACCATTGATGTTTGGTTGCTAGATTTGGCAAACGTTCGAGTAATTCATTTGGATCGGGGATGATTTCCACCGGAATTGGCTGCGATAGATTGCTCAACCACAGTGACGAAGTACGTTGTCCGTCACTATCAATTACAAAAACTGAATCAGATTGAGACTGAAGCCAGCGGGCTAAATGGACGGCAGTTGAACTTTTACCGATGCCTCCTTTCTGATTGCAAACTCCAATTACAGGCATGACGATCGGGTGCAATTAGCACCTAGTAATAGGATTGGACTATTACTATTTTAGCTTAGTCAGTACTTACTGACCTAAATAAACACTGATGTACACATGTTAATCAAAATATATATCAGCAAGTACTTACTGATATGCACAAAATAATCAGTAAGTACTGACATAAAAACAAAAAAATAGTATAATTATCGTAACCACAGAAACACGAATGGGCGTTGCTACTAACAACACCCACTCGCTCATCTATCCAATGTCAAAGGCATTGGAAGACTACTATGAATATACCAGAATTTGAATTACAGCCTTTGGAAGCACCGATTCAAGCAATTGAACGAGCGACATCGATTCTTCGTTCGGTGGGAATAGATCCGCACCTACTAGCGATCTGGCTACTCCGCCAGCACAGTAAATTTGATGCCGTTCACGCAAATATCTACGAGGATGCCTGTGAACTAGTTGAGCGGCTAACTAATCAACCCAAGTTACAAGATTCAGCCCCCATCCAAGCAAAAGTTACCTTAGCGACATTAACTGCAACTCAACTCGGTCAAATGTTAGCTGCTCAATCGACAGAGATTACTCAGCCTCCATCAGCACAACAAATCAATCAAGCCTTAGAACAACTCAATTTTCACATTCGTGTTAAAAAAATCTGGCAGCTAACCGAACTAGGAAAGCAATATGGACGACTTGTTAATGTGACTGATGAGCAAGAAAAGACACGATTACAGGTGCGCTGGTTGCCAATAGTACTCGACCGACTTGCGCCACTGTTTATTGTAAGTTGCTAATAATTGAATCTTAATAATAAGGGGAAGGCTTTATCGTTACAGCGATAGAGCCTTCCCCTTATTATTTTTCACTGAGTATAGTCACTTGTACCTAAATCAGCGCGAACTGTGTATTTACACGCAATGACGAAATCGTCAGCAAACATCGGATTCTAGTTGTTTCAACTAAATATAGTAAAAATCATCGTTTGAATTTACATTGTGTAAACTACTAGAGAATATTAGGGAAGAATTAAGTTAGATGGCAATAATTTCCAGATTATTTCAGATCTCGCTTTTAAATAAATTTATATCTTTGGATATGACTATAGTAGCTGTGGTACTATTCATCTCATAATTTCTCTAAAGATAAAGTCTAGGTGTATCTAAATGACAAATCAGACAAATCTATTTGACAGTATTCCTTCAAATTCAAGTGGGAAAACAATCTTTAACGATGACGGCAAAGTAATTTTATACAATCATTTTTTCAATAGTGTAGAAAGTGATAAATTTCTGAAAATTTTAATTGAAGAGATTCAGTGGAGCCAAGAGTTCATAAAAATGTATGGAAAATCGATTCCCATCCCACGTTTGACAGCTTGGTATGGAGATCCAGACAAACCTTATACTTATTCGGGAATTGCCATGAAGTCCCAAGCATGGCATCCCTTATTACTAGAGATAAAAAATAGAATCGAATCTGAAACAGATCGAATCTTTAATAGTGTGTTACTTAACTACTATCGTGATGGTAATGATAGCGTTTCCTGGCACAGTGATAACGAAGTTGAACTAGGTGAGAACCCAACAATTGGGTCGGTGAGTTTTGGGGGGATGAGAAAATTTTCTCTAAAGCATAAAAACCCAGAGCATCACAATCACAAGAAATTAGTCGATATTGAATTGACCCAAGGTAGTTTCTTATTAATGGAAGGAGAGTGTCAGTCATATTGGCTACATCAAATTGCCAAAACTAAAAAGCAAGTCGATCCAAGAATAAATCTGACATTCAGATTTATCGAGTAACAACAGTTGTATTTAACATTTAATGAATTTCTCAACAAATTACAGCACAAAATCATGATTAAACTAAATTCAATCTATCCAAGCTTGCTATCTGGAATCTTCCATGCAAATAATATTCATGGAGAAGAATCAGAAAAAAATTTCTTGCAGTCTCTTCAACCTTACGTTATTCAGTTAAGAACTAAATATCAAAGTAGTAGCGTTAGTATTGATTACAGCGATCTAAAAATGCAAGCAGCATATTTGATCGCTTACTATCCAGGCTATATTTACCAATCTCACAATACATTAAATTGTCATAATGTCCAAGATTGCCTCGATATTGCTTCAGATTCAATAACCATTTCAATGTTTGGATGTGGTCCCTGCCCTGAATTAGTTGCTATTGCTAGTTTTTTATCAGAACATTTTCCTCATATCAAAAAAATAACCGCCAATGTATTTGATATTGCGGTAGATACGTGGAAATATAGTATAGGCATAGCTAAAGAATACTTATTACCCAAAATATGGGATGGTGAAGTAATAATTAATTATCACCCTTCCTTCGATCTTAGAAATCCATGCGAACTGAGTAAAATTCAATGCTTGGCAGAGAGTAAGATTGTAACTTTTCAAAACTGCATAAATGAAATCGCTACTAAAGAAATTAAGACGCAAGATATTTTCGCTAAGAATGTAGAGTCAATAGTCAATCTACTATCCGTAAACAGCATTATGCTTCTTTCAGATTTATCTGGATATGAGTCTGTTGACAAAACATTATCTAAATTAGAAATAAATCTAAACCAAATTAAATACAAAGTTACCACTAATGATCGATCCGAAGGTTATAGATTTTACGACGGATCTATACCACCAAAAGTACTTGAATATCTTCTCACAGGGGAGGATAATTTAATAGAAAAGAGAACTATAAAGTACATTTCGCTTGGAATATTGGTCAATGTCAATATAAATATACATATTAAACCAGATAATGAATGCAAGAGATTAGACCTCAATCCAGCTAGAGAGAGGATTGCCACAACAGCTCAAAGAAGAGTTGCGCCACCTATAAAAAAGTCGATTCAAAATACCACATCTACCCCGAACTTATCACCTGTAACATCAACACAAAAGCCAAAATTACTACCTTCACCATTCCAGCCATTTTAGACCTCAGCTCTAAAATAGATCTAAACCAAATCAGCCAACTTACTCGAAACTTTTCCTTGCACATTCTTCCGCCTATCGTCATAAATCACCAAAGTTTCCAGCTTTGCATGACCACTCAACAACCGAGCATCCCGTACATTCCCATCACTCAAATCCAGATAAGCCGTAATCGAACTATGTCTCACCCTGTGCGGTGACATTCTTTTCTCAACATCTGCCCCCTGCGCCAATCGCTCCACCAAATAACCTAAACTTCGCCCCGACAATCGATTGCCATAAGAACGATTATCCAAAGCAATAAATAAAGGCTCACTCGCCTCTCCCCCTCTAACGATCGACCATTCATTCAATGCCAAACGAGTTTTCACAGCCAGATCGATCGCAATTTTCTGAATCTTCCCCTTGCGAATAATCCACAACTTATCTAACTGAAAATCCTCAATATTTACAGCCGTAACCTCACTTCTTCGCAGCGCATTATCCCACAACAATCGCATGATTGCATAATCCCGTTTACCGCCAACTGTCTCCCTGTCGATCGCCTCAATCATCACTCGATAAACATCCGGTTCCACCCCCGAAGTATCGCGATAAATTTCCACCTTTAAACTCGCCACATCCTCCAAACTAAACCCACATTGACTCAATTTACGCGCATGATTGACCAAAGATTTAATCGCCGCCAACCGCGTATTAATCGTATTTGGCGATAGATTTAGATCCAACAAACGCGCTCGATAACTCAACACCACCGCAATCGCTTGTGCGCTGGGTAAATTCAGAAACTCGCGAATCTGGTGAGGATTTACCTTAGCTTCCGTCATCTGCACAAAAAAGTCATTCAGAGCCGAAGCGTAAGTGCGTTTGGTATGTTCGGAAATTTGTAGCTTGAGAAATTCCGCCCAAATATTATCATCGGCAACCAGCGATCGAGCGATCGAACCGATCGACGATGTTGTAGTCGATCTAAGTGAAGAATTATCTTCAGCGAGTGGCGAGTCAATTAGTACAATTTTATTATCAGTCATAGTCGCTCGGCTGTGAGGAATTATAGGTACAAAATTACTATTAAGTGCTGTCGCCAGGGTTATGATTCCGAAAATATGCATTATCGGAATCAAAATTGTCTATGACTATTTTCGCAGATTGGGGTCGCCATCTCCTTTTATTCTCTATTTGCGAATGTAGAATAGAGGTGATAGCGATCGTTCCCATCTTCCATGCTCAAACCTCAAGATATCCCGATCCTCCTCAAAACTTACCTGTGGCAAGATCGCCAGTGGCGGTATAGCGATCTCGCCGAAAGTTTGGGGATGAGTGCTTCTGAAGTTCATAGCTCTCTCAAACGCAGTACTATTGCCAAACTCTACAACCCTCTTACCCATCAACCGTTAGCCCCCCATTTATTAGAACTGCTGATTCACGGCTTGAAATATATCTACCCTGCCATTCCAGGGACATTAGTGCGCGGAATGCCCACCGCTCATGGCATCTCTCCGCTCAAAGAACAGATCGTCAGCAGCCAAGAACCCCTAGTATGGGCTTTTCCGACGGGAACTGAGATCGGACTGGCAGTAACTCCCCTCTATCCATCGGTACCCCTTGCCGCCAGCTTAGACCCCCAACTATACGAATTACTAGGGCTGGTCGATGCCCTCCGAGTCGGACGGATTCGCGAACAGCAATTAGCGGCTGTTGCCCTGCAAGAACGCTTGGGAGCGACGATCTTATGAGCGATAACTCCATTGACATGTTAATGGCAGTCGCAAGGGTACTCAACCGCTTGCCGCAACCCGTCGTTTACACTGGCGGCGCGACGATTTCCTTATATCTGGACACTTTGAGTGCCAGAGATATGCGTCCGACTGATGATGTCGATTGCGTAGTCGAAGTCACGTCCCAACGCGAATACTATCGATTATCGGCAACACTCCGCGACTTGGGATTGAGTGAAGATAGTTCCCCTGGTGCGCCCCTGTGTCGGTGGTTGTGTGAGGGGATTAAACTCGATGTGATGCCCGTCGATCCTCAAGTTTTAGGCTTTGGCAATCGTTGGTACGAGCGGGGAGTAGCAGATGCCATCGACTTTAGTTTGCCCGATGGGAGCGAGATTAAAATCTTCGCACTCGCCTATTTACTCGCATCCAAGATCGAAGCTTTTGGCAGTCGCGGTCGCAATCAATTCTACTTTAGTAAAGACTTTGAGGATATTGTTACCCTCTTCAATGGTTGTCCGAATCTAGTTGCCGAGATCGCTGCAAGTGAGGTGGAAGTTAAAACCTTCATTACCGCGTGGGTAAGAACCGAGCGTCAGAATTTAGATGCAATGGCTCCAGCATTTCTATCGAATGCCGACAGGTTGGCAGGCAGGGATCGGTTATTACTAGAGACTATCGCCAAAGTTGGGGCCATAATTTAACCTTAGCAATCTTCTCCAGCAGTAGGGCATTTCGATCTGTTGGATTAGAGCCGATTTTACGGCGAGTTTTCAAGCTCCGATAAACGTAACTATCGGTACCTGGATTTTACTTGCGTTACTACATGGGGTTTTTTGTACAAACCCTCGAAAACAGGGAATAAGCATATTTATATACTAGAGCTAGCAAATTATCTGGGTGATTTTTGCATCTTTAAATTAGCCCATATCCTATTAGAGCTATAGGTTTGGGACGCATCATAATTTCTTAGACGATCTGAGAATTGTATTTTGAGACATGAAAAGACACACATTATGGGCATGTACCAAAAAGTATACTTTTTGGGACGCATTTTGTTTGCTGACAAGGGTTTCAAGAGTGTTATGTCAAACTTCGTTTTTCACTAATCCTTCTTTTCGAGGGTTTGTACAAAAAACCCCACGTTACAGTTAGGAAGAGATACTTTCGACATGAAAATAATCGATAGTCGTTTTTGCGAACATTTACCTCCAGCAGAACCACAACCGAGTATGCTCGATCTTCTGAATCAAAGCGTTGTCAGTGCCAGAATCGGTCGAACTGAGAAAGCCAGAGCCGAACGGGTGGTTAGTCCAATTTTAGTTGAAGCAAGGAGACTTGCAGGCGATCGAGTACAGTTATTTTCTGGTGAAGAGTTTGATGTAGACAAAGATTTGGGTCTATCTGGATTTTGTGATTTTCTATTTAGCAAATCTAATAATGAATGGATTATAGATGCTCCAGTAGCAATGTTTGTCGGACAACCCAAGGAAGGAATTTTAGATGATAGTTGGGGTCAATGTGTAGCTCAAATGGTTGCAGCCCAAAAATACAATCGGGATCGAAATGAAAATATTCCAGTTATTTATGGCTGTGTAACTAGTGGTAGATTGTGGCAGTTTCTCAGGTTGGAAGGCAACATTCTCACGATCGATGCCAACCATTACGACCTCATGCCAGTGCAGAAAATTTTAGGAATTCTTAAATGGATGTTGAGTTAAGATTGGGGGAAACACAGAATTCGGAGAATATTGCACGTTAAGGATTTTTGGTGTCAAGAAAGGCTCTATATTCGCGAACCTCATCTCGATCGCGAATGAATCTATTATTTTCATCGGGAGCCTCAATAAATTTCTAGGCAATAATTTCAGGCTTTAAGATTCGCCGATCTACTGCTGTCTTATGCTTGATTACATTGACCCTCGCAAATCTACTGTGGACACGTTACTCTGTTTAGGGTTAGGCTGGTGACTCTTCCCCTTCATAGGGGAAACCCCTTGAATGGAAAGTCGCTGGCAGGATACCCAATACATCTACAGTTCCAGCCCCTTCGACTTCCCCTTCATAGGGGAAACCTCTTGAATGGAAAGGATTGAGTAAGCAGCCCTCCCTCCCAAACTCCGAAACTAACCAACTATGACTGCCTCCACTCCCACTTTCACCGTCGAACGCCTCAGCTTTGCTACCCTTACTGAGCTGCCGCACTCCTGGCAGGCGGCCGACTACCGCGCCCTGCTCACGCAGCTCAATTTTGACAACCCCAATGCCCTGCCCGAAGCCGAACTGAAGGAGATGTGCCAGATGGGCCTTACCGACTTGAAGCCACGCGAGGCGGCCGTGGCCGTGCTCACCTACCTTTTCCCTGAGGAGCTGACAGTCGGCCAGGTGGAGAACCTAGCCCACCAGATGCTCACCGAGTGCCTGTGGGAAGAAAACCCCGATCTGCCGCTGCACCGTGGCTTTTACCAAGCCACGCAGTTGCTGCACGAAGCCTTCAATGGCACGTTTCCAAGCGTGGAGGCGGTGGAGTTTCAGGTGAAATGCACGGCCCAGAGCGCGGCTGATTTGGCTGTTTTTGGCCCCGATGCGGGCGAGTGCGCCACGGCTGCCGCGCCCCTGCTGCGCCTGCTGGCCGTGGGCCTGCCCGATAATGCGCTGCTCAACCGACTGTATTCGGATCGTCTGGTGGACGATAAATTCGTGGAGGCTGCCTCTATCCTGTGGGAGCTGCGGGCAGTAGAGAAGACGGCGGAATCCATCACCTTCGATGTGGTAAGCTCAGCTTACTGGCTGGAAGATTTCAAGGATGCCGACACCTACACCGCGCCTACCCACGCCGACGCGTCCGGCGAGGAGACTGAGTAGAAGGGTGCAGCGCGACCAATGCACGTTCGCGTCCCTCCTGCTCGTTTGCCATATAACGCGCAGCAATTCTAAATTTACGAATTGACAAGCAGTTCAGAGATCGGGGAGAAAATTTAGGGATAATGTGTGGGACGGAGGAGTTGGGACTAACTAATGAGAGAATTGCTAGGCATTAACACCCTGTTAGGATATTTACAGG
>JANXVE010000010.1 GCA_025351825.1 Chamaesiphon sp. 341R_metabat_111
CCTGTAAATATCCTAACAGGGTGTTAATGCCTAGCAATTCTCTCATTAGTTAGTCCCAACTCCTCCGTCCCACACATTATCCCTAAATTTTCTCCCCGATCTCTGAACTGCTTGTCAATTCGTAAATTTAGAATTGCTGCAGCAGCGGTGATTAAAGAGTCCTGGTTGGGGCGCAACTATTTATATCTACAATTGCTGCTGTTCTATCTGGGGCTAAATATTCGGCTACTGTTTGCCAATGGTAGCGGCTTAGGGATGGGAATTTTTTTACTGGCAACTGTAACCGCATCAATCGTTGTCGGCTATCTATTCAAAGGGAAATCCTGGTGTCAATATTTCTGTCCGATGGCTCCAGTGCAGGTATTTTTTACGGGAACTCGCGGCTTAGTTAGCACTGATGCCCATTTAGATTCAGCCAAACTGACTCAATCGATGTGTCGGACGATCGACCCCAAGATCGGCGAAAAGAGCGGCTGTGTTGGCTGTCAAGTGGCTTGTATCGATATCGACGTGCAACGCAACTATTGGGAACATGCCAAAAAATCGGATCGAGAACTACTGTTTTATGGTTACTTCGGTTTGATGGTCGGATTCTTCGTCTATCAATATCTGTATGCGGGTAGTTGGGATTATTACTTTTCTGGGGCTTGGAGCCACGATCCCAATCAATTTACTAGCGTACTCCGTCCAGGCTTTTACATCGCGGGTCACGCGATCGACATTCCGAAAATTGTGGCTGTCCCGTTGACGCTGATTATCTGTGCGTCGATTAGTTACTATGCCGGACAATCCACGGAACATGTCTACCAGTCGTATTTAGTTAGTCGTGGCAAATATATCGATAGCACCAAGATTCGCCATCATTGTTATAGTTTTTGGGTCTTTCTATCCTTCAATACTTTTTTTGCCTTCGTCTTGCGTCCCAGTCTTCAAATTCTCCCAGAATCGACGCGATTAGTGCCGACACTAATCTTGCTCGGACTGAGCTTGGTCTGGCTGCTACAAAGCCTCAAGCGGAGTGAAGATCGTTACGCACAAGAAAACGTCACAGTCGGTCTACTCAAACAGCTTAAAAAATTAAAGGTCAACTGGCAAAAATCGTTAAAAGGGCGTTCGCTTGAAGATCTAGAAGCAAAGGAAGTCGATGCGCTCATCAAATCTTTACCGCCGAGCCATCGCCAAAAAATTAAACGATAAGTTCAGATATTACTTCATTTTCAAATTATGAATTATGTCCGCTTGAATTTAGATTATGTGATGTTGGCGCGTAGACATATCGAAATCTATCCATCACAAACAGCAAGCTATCTTGCAGCCCTGAGCTTAATGGAAGAATCACCACAAGAGATCTCGATGCATTGGCTCAGGGCTGAATACGTCAAACATGATTTAGTAGATATCCCATATTATTAAATAGAGGAAAATATCACATGAAGCCAGTTTATATCATCGGTAGTAACAAAGGTGGAGTCGGTAAGAGCCTGTTAGCAATGGCACTGTTAGACTACTTTAGCCAGGTCGAGCAAAACTGTTTTTTGGTTGAAACCGAATTAAGATTGATGGATGTCCACAGATCCTATCGGCATCTGCCTTTTGCAGTTTTAGATTTGAGCTGTGAATTAGGATCGATAGCTGGCGAAAAAAAATGTCGAGTCATGTTTGATACGATCGTAATCTCGAATTCACCCTGAGATATTAGGGGTCGGGCAGAAACATCAGCAGCAGAGATCTCGATTGTTCATCTAAAGCCGTTGACGCGATCGATTATTCTCGCCCTACCCACAGAGATCGACACCCGATCCAAAATCCAACTGGTACGCAAGTTTGTTCGGGAAAACTTCACTGAGATCGGCAATCATGCCGATCTCAGTATTCACCAAATCGACTGCGATAATCCCTACGCTTATATCTTGCTCACGATGCAAGTTTCGATCGTGACCCCAACTGGAGAAATTCAGTTTGTCAGGAAAATTGGACTTGGAAAGATCGGTTTTTCAGCCGATCGCAGCAATATCGATCGCCCAATCAAAGTTTTCTAGTAATCATTAGTGGATCTAATTCAAAGTTCCAATTTAATTTGATGGTTAAACGATTCAAATGCAAATACTTGTGTGATAATAGAAGTAGATAGTATTCAACTTATTAAAATTTATCTCGTCAAAATTAAAGAGTTGTTGGCAGACAGTGTAAATCAATTATCATAGATACTACTAGCATGTTTAAACGTCGCTCATTGCTTACCTATTTCAGTATTGCATCAATTGCTAGTATTCTTCCCGCGATTATCACAATTCTTAAGCCACGTCAGGCGAGTGCAGACATAGTTAAAGATGATGATGCTTCAGACTTAAAGAAGGCGAGTAAAACAGCGGCAAAAAAGAAACCAGAAAGTTTTACAGCTATTGGTTTGGTGAGCGATTTAGATAAGAATGGTTACTTAGAGAGTAAGGGAGTTACACTCATTCGCAATCCCGTTAATCCCAAACAATTAATTGCGGTCAATCCAAAATGTACGCATCAAGGTTGCGATGTCAAATGGGCAGCAGCAGAGAAGAAATATGCGTGTCCCTGTCACGGTGCGAGTTTTGATGCCAATGGAGAGGTATTAAATGGGCCAGCAACCAAACCCCTCACTTCCTATCAAGCTAAAATTGTTGGAACTCAAGTGTTGGTTAAAATATCAGTTCCACCAACCAAATCTACTCAGAGCAGGACTTCAGGGCGGGGTGGAAGCAAGTATTAGTAAATAGACAAAACGATCGATCTGAGTTGATTGGCTGAGATCGATCGTTCAATATATGAATGAAGACAATGTGTATTGTACAACAGCCGAAAGTGCTATATTAGTAATATTAAATTATCAACTTAATTTTAATGAGTCTAACTTTAGCTGAAGTTATTGTTGCCGTCGAGTCTCTTTTTGCTAAAGATCGCGAACAGCTCTACGATTTGCTACGATGTCAACAGATCGAACAAATTGAGGCGGAAATTTTGGAGAATCGCGGATTGGAGCAAGCGATGGCATACAACGAGAGAGATTATAAATCAACAACAGTTGAAGACAAAGGATCGCACTAATATTGCAGGTAACTACTAGTAGTTTCTGATGCTAGAAATTTTAGATCTTCAGACAATTGAAAAGCTACTAATTCACATCGCAATCTTGCGGAATCAAGAGCAGTCGAAGCTTCCATCTCACGATCTGAACGCCCAGCTTTTGATTTTTTGGCAATGGATAAAACTAGATCGACTATTTCAGTAGCATTCGTATAAAAATTTAAACATAGTATAGTGTTTTTGTATTACTAATTAAGCGAGTTTTGCTAAAGCCGTGGCATAGTTCATCTCCATGCCCCAAGTCAGCGGCTTCCAAGTAAGCTCCCCCCAATTGAGATTGCCAGAGCGTAATCCTCGCCATTGGCTTACGCTACCCACTGAAAATTACCGTACTTGCGGCGAGGATGCGCGGCGGCAATCAGCCACCGATTACCTGCGGTGGGCTTCGCCAACCCGTGTGCCAGTTATGCCCGAATGCAGCCAGTTACAGCCGAAATTGCCGTAACCGTAACAAGGCTGCGGAATTGTAATTGAGAAATACTTTCGCAAATTCAATTCTTGCCGAACTTGCCGAATTTGCAGGAAAACAATCGAAGATAGTATTTAATCGTTCTTGCCCCACTTGGGCGATGCGTTCGATCCAATATTTCGTAGCATCTGGATTTATTTTGGTCAGTAGTTGAACCATTTCATCCATTCTAATTTTATTACCGCTATTATTAACAAAAGCGCAAGTCCTTACTTGTCCGAGTCGTTCGGCAAATATCTCAAACCTATTATTTGTCAGTGGAAAATCAACTAAAGTGCGTCCATAATCATAGTTTGGCAAGAGTTCTTTATTTCCATTTAAATCGATTTGAATCCCCCAGTTACGGTCATGGCGGTCGGGATTATCGATCCAGTAGTCGTGAAGTAAATACCCGACAAATAAATCTTTTTCCGTGCTAATTTCTGGGGGTAATTTGTATCCAGAAGGCAAGCCAATATCGAGACGTTCAAATATAGCCAGAACATTTTTAATTGTATACAGTCGTTCATCGTCAGCAAGGACTTCTTGCATCAACATCATACCCGATCGCTCTTGCCCTTCGAGTTTCATGTAGCTGGGAGAGAGAATCGCTCGAAGATCTTGCTCTGTCTGGCACATCTCATAAGTAGCCGTAGGCAATCCCATCGCAATTGCGAGTTCGGCTCCGAGCTTTTCAATCCACACCCGACTTAGGTCACTGGGTTCATTATCGATCTTGAAGATAGCCATTTGTTCGCGAGTTAGATCTGTTTGTCTCCAAGGTATTTTATATTTTTCTTCAGCTCCACCTTGAAATTTTTCACTTCTGTCAAGAGTTTCCCTAAGAACAGTAATAATTGGATATAGATTTGACATTTAAAGTAGTCTAGATGTCTTGAAACAATCTATGAGCATAAGCATTTTTACTATGAATGATAATTTTGAGCAGGACTGAATGACCCTGACATTTGATAGGATCTGTAAAATTAATAATCTCGATCCGCTCGATTTCGCCATTGATGAGTTCAAAGTAGTTTTCAAGATATCCGAGAATTATACCTTCAAATTCCAGGCGATATTTATCTTCACCTTTTAGTAATTTAAACTCCCCAGCTCGATTTCTAATCTGTTGCCAAATTTTTCTGGGTTCTGCTCTTTCTTCGACACCATTCAAAGTGCAGTAGAAGATATAGTTGCCTGACGCATCGGGTTCGATCGACGGACAAATACTAAATTGGTCGCCACAAATTCTTCCACCATATCGACTGACATAGGCAATTTTATCAATTTGGGGATAATCTAACTTTAGAAATTCACAGTCATTTTTAACGTCATTTCGTAACAGAGGCATTCTATTCCGAAAGATGTGTGGAAAGTCTCGATTTATGACATTTAGTTCCGACCAGATTAAGAGATCCTTATAGCCTGGATACAAGGCTGATATTTCCTCATAGTTGCTAGTATATTGAGCTGTATATCCACCGTCAACGATCGTTAATTTAACTAGAGGCTCCCATTTGCGAGTATCTTTGCGGATCCAACCTAAGTACAATCCATTGATTTTTGGACTTTCAATCACAGTGGCTGAGAATTCTTCTTCATTAATTCCAACCTCACAAACATTCGACTTAGAGATGATGCCACGAGCCGCCGATTTTACATTCATGTTTTTCGATGAGGATCGCTTGTGTAGATTAATTATATCATCTTGAAAATCCGCGACTGCGTTGTTTTGGTTCTAGGGAAGATGCTTGGGCGATTTCAAAAGCGATTTGTGCCTGTTCGGTCGCAAACGCCAAAGCTGCGTCTAAGTTTGCTCGATCGACAACAGAAAGAGTCACCCGTTCGGATTCAAAAGTCTTAAAAAACTCGCTTGTCAGCTTGAGATTCGGATCGCCAGTTACCGCCTTGCCATCCTGAGATAGTTGGAACTTATAGATGTCAAACTTCTCTTGGGCATCGATACTTTCCGGCTTGGTGCGTCCTTCAGGAGATTTAACATAGTAGTTCTTGAGGTCAATGAGTTGCTTCAAAGTTACAGGCAGACAATCTGGCGGTGCTAGTGCTCCAGAGCGATCGATCTCATCTAAGATTGGGGCTAGGTCATCCTTATCGCCAGATAGTTTCACAAGCAGATTGAGATCTACTCGATCGATATTCGGAAACCCCACAGGTTCCCACCCGCCTTGTGTCTCGATCGCTTTGAGGATTTGGCGATGCGGACGCATCCGGTAAGCCGTGAGAGTATTGCCATCCCGTTTGATGTCGAGTCGTCCGGTTTTAACCCGTTCGCGCCCCTTTAGTGCCATATTTGCCATCACCGCTGCCCGATTGAAGTTTTGTCGGTCGATCTCACTCAGATTCATGCGATGCTCCTGGCTTTTAGCATTAGCCGCCAAAATCAGTGGCAGACGGTCAGGGCTTGTCAATACCTGTCGCTCCACCGCATTCCAACTCGCCCCAATCTCGCTGCCCTTGTATGCCTTACCATCTTGGAGATAAGTAATGCCGTTGACCTTGTTATCTTTTCTCAGGGCAAACCGGACATCGATTTGGGACTCTTGCAACCGATCGAGCCAAGTATTTAGATCGGGGTAGTCCTCAAGGGATCGATCGACTAATTGTGAAATGTCAGTTTGAATTTGTTGCTGGGCTTGTACGGCTCTGTCCCGACCCACTTCCCAGGAATTTTTAACAGGCTCCAAGCCAAAATCGCGCTCGATCTCCCTGAGCATCGGCTGAATCTTAAACCTGTCCCAACTATCAGAAACTCTTTGACCGTAGACATCAACAGCGTTAACCACGATGTGGAGATGGTCGTGGTCGTGGGGCAGATCGTGTCCTGGGTCGTCGCGGTGGTGATTGATGCCGATAAATTGACAGTCATCGTAACCCATGTGCGTCATCACTCGATTGACGATCGATTCTTGGTCGAGACGATCGACGACATCCCCAGGAGCGAAAGATAAGGAGATATGCCGCACGGGTAGTTTGGTCGTGGGTCGGAGGCTGGCAACCTCATTAAATTCCCGCGCCAAGTCGATAGGATTGTCCCCAAACATATATTTAGCAATAATTTCTGGTCGTTTGTCAGGAGCGAGCAAATAATCGAGTAGTCCTTTAAAGTTGCTGCCATGTGTCGTGCGACTAATCATAGCTTAGCTCCTAACTTAGCTAGTTCGTCTCTAATTTCGGTCAGTAACCGCTGATAGTCGCTAAATGTACTTCCTGTCAGGTTGCCAGCGTTAATCCCCTTGGCAATTCGATCGAGATGATGACTCTGCTGTCTGAGTTCTTTATGGATGAGAATCTTGGCAGGATCGACAATCGAAACGGCTTTGACAGCAGTTTTTTGGAGTTGCCCGATCGGTTGTAATCCCCTCCATCGCAAATATTGGGTCAGTGGCATATTCACCGACTTTGCTCGATCGTGTAGCAAATCGAGATCGGCATTGCTGACTCGGATCTTGAAGCTATTTACTTTAACATCGGGACTTTTTGGCTTTGTCATTTTTCACTTACGATCGAGCTACGTTTAACTACCGAGCGATTACATTTATGAAGTGTGAAAATCCGTGTTCGATCGCAAGACTCGATCGCTAATCTCGATCGTTCAAAACTTTTAAAATTAGTTCCGGCGGGTGTCGAGAGGGTGGCAACCCTTTTGCTAGATGAGTCAGTTTCGGTGCCGCAGATAGCTTCGATGTGTACCCACGAATGACATGGCTGGCTCTGGGTAGAATTAGCCGAGATAGCGCAGCTATTGGCGGGTGAGTAATGCACTTTAATATCGATACTAACTCAAATCCCTAAATTAATACTAGAAATATCGAGCATAGGACAACAATTTAAACCAATCACAATTGAATGATAACTTACTAGCAGATTAGAGGATATTAACAGATAACTTTTGGGTAACTAATAGGTAACTAATCAGCGACTATCGGGGCACTCTCGATGATTGTTAAATTGGTAATAGATGATACTAAATTTATAACTAGTCACCTAACAGGTAACTGCTAGTCACCTAACAGTTACCTGTTAGGTGACTCATAATCAATTAGTAAATTGGTACAAAAAGTGAAGATTTATATGTCAACAATGTTCGACGATCGCTACAATGATTAGAAAGAACGTCAGTCTGGTCGAATATTTTAGTTGGTATATTTCCGATGACAGATAAAAAATTGAATCCGGTATTTACAGTCAAGTTTTTAGACACCGACTCCGATCAAATTATCCTGGCTGATTATCTCAAGTCCACAAATGATGCGAAGGGACAAGTACTCACAGCAACCAAAGCTCACTTTTATGCGGTCGCATTGTCCGAAGACCCCAATAGTTCGGATGAAGATATCGAGTTAGCAATCTTAGAGTCCTTGCAGTCATTGTGGGGTCAGATGAATTACATAGTGGATTATCACCGCATCAAGCGAAAGATTCAGCTTTCACCGCAGTCGCTCATCAGGTTTGGATTGGGACCGATCGCGTTAGAGAGCGGAGTAAATCCTCCACAGCCACAACCCTCAATGCCGAAGATGATTCAAATAGAGGATGAATCTAATGCCTCAGACGATGACACCCTTAAAGATTTTTGTGGCGATTCTGACTCTTTAAACCTGGATCTCTAACATTCACTAGCCTTGCCCTGAAGGGGCGGGGATCGAGCCAAGCACTACTAATGAAGCAAAAAGTATCCCATCTGTTGTTAGCGGTCGATTTTGGTGCATCTGCGACTAAAGCGATCGGTAGTCTTGTCGGTACCGAAGATTGCATCACTTTATCGATGTCACCCCATTGTGTGGAAGTTGACGATCGTTCGTTGTTAACTCCAGATCCAGACTTTGGCGAACATCAAAGTTGGGTCACAATTGAGAACAAATCTTATGCCCTGGGCAACTTGGCAACCACAAAATTTAATAGCTCTTTGAAGGTGAAGCCATTGAAGTTTACTAGTGCCGTCCAAAAAGCTTGTGCGGTGATTAGTATCTTCGCCCAAAAGTTTCGACTCCCAGAGCGGTTTGAGCTATCCCTAACATTTGTCTTACCTCCGGCTGAGTGGGATCACAAGCAGACGATCGCCGCTCGAATTAAGGCGGCTGTCAAGGATTTAATTACCCCCAGGGGTAGAATTAAACCCAAGCTGTTGAGCTTATCCCCTTTTCCAGAAGGGATGGGAGTCTTGCTGGGACAAGAGTTGAGTTTAAAAGAGATCGCCACGATTACGGTGGTGATGGTGGGATTTCGGAATACCAGTATCTTTGTGGCAAATTACGGCTCGGTCAATGGCTCTCAGACTTCAGACTTAGGTTTCCATAATTTGCTCAAAGAGATTGCAGGTAAGACTGGATACCGGATTGAAGATCTGATCGAGCCAGTATTTAACTACACTTACTTTAAAAAGCAAACAGCAAAGTATACTCAACAGATCGTCGATTGCGAACAGAGTCTTCGAGATTTTAGCAGTTTTGATTACAATCGTCGAGAGCAGTTAAAGCTAGAATTAGAACTATTCAATCAAGACTTTACTGAAGTAAAGGTCGAGTCAGAGCTAGTATTCAACTCTTTACTTAAAAACTCAGGAGAAGATCGATATTCCGAGGTAGATATGCTAATCAAAGTAATTGAAAAAGAGCGAATTGTTTACTTAACCAAAGTAAAAGATTGGCTAGATGAAACGATCTTATCTGAATCAGATCTAATATTAATAGGTGGAGGTACCGTAGAGTATTTAGGCGAAGATTTCAAAGCATTCTTACAGACTAAGATTGTCAAAGAGGACAGATCGAAACTGCGTACTCACTTAGCGATAGATGTTCCCAAAAGTATTGAATTCAAAAGTGTTAACAAAGAGAGATTTGCTGATGTTTACAGTTTATGGCACTGGATAAATTCACGACTAAATTCAAACTTAGAAGTCAGTTAAACTGGCAAAACTAAATGAGCGAAGCAAACGAACAACCCACAGCGCAGCTAGAAACTGAGGCAAAGGCAAGTACGGAATCCACCGAGCAATTAAAAATCCTCAAATATCTATTTATTGTAGGTGGGGAAAAAGGGGGAGTTGGCAAAACTTGGTTTACATACATCCTGATCGAGCTATTGTTACAGCTAGATCTCGACCCAACTATCCTCGATTTAGATAAAACTACGCCCAACGTAGCCAAGGCATATCTCAAGGATATCTACCACCAGTGGTCGGCTGCGAATATTCAAGCCCTTCAAGTATTTGAGCCAATTAGTCGAGTTGAAGAAGGTCAAGAAAATCATCAAGCTCGACTCAACAAATTGCTCTCTCAGCAGATATTACTCAGCAATAGTCCCGACGATACCAAGAGCAGAGATAGGCTATCTGAAGTAGTTGAATTAAGCGACAATACGATCGTTTCGCTACCAGCTCAATCCCAGTCAGGGCTTTGTCATTGGTTGGATGAAACCGATCTTACCATGAGCGCAACTAACACCCAAATTGTACTATTCTGGGTATCTGATGGGTCTTATGAATCGTTGAGTCTGCTAGAAGAATTTATTTACAAATACCCAGATTTACAATACTGTCTGGTCGTCAATAAAGGAATTGGTACCAGTAGTCAATGGGAGAACTACAGGCTAGGTTTGGTCAATCCAGATCTAAACAAAATGATTGCCAAGGATGAATTGAAGGGAATCGTGATTGAAAAAGTCGTACTTTCTGATGAGATATCGATTCGCATTCAGAAGGAAAACCTTACGTTCAGTGAAATCCTTACCGATCCAGATACCAATAAACGCCTAGCCTACCGCTTGAAAACTTGGTTAGAACAGAGTTTTACGACGATAAAAAGTACTGGATATTTTTAATGTTACATTTAGTGCCGCGTAACCGATACACGGATTTGTGTGTCAAGGCGATCGAAAGTTTGATGAAGTCATACGATATCAAGCTGATTACCGCCGATTTTGAATCGTGCGGTATCGCCGATCTTGACGAGCTACTGGAGGATGAGACGGGGGCGGTAGTCATCTCGGATTTAGTGCCAGAGAAGTTTAACGATTACCTCGTTTCATCGGGAGTGAGATCGATCGACGATACCTATTATTGGCAACCACTTCCCACCGATGCCTGGGAAGCGGATCGGGTAGTGGAGGAATTAGAGCCACTACTGGCAAAGAACGTCAAAGTACAGTTCTTGATGCCGATGACTGTCCCCCAACAGCAATGGTATGAGATGTTTGCCACGGGGATGGAAACCAAAACGATGCAGACGTTAACCAAATATGGGAAACGGATTAGTGTACTCCAACCGTTAGAGATGTCTAGCCTGATCTATACCTTACCGGATCGGAGCAAACATCGATCGTTAATGGTCGCAGCTACGCGGTTAACGCCCAAGACACGGATGACGGTCATGGAGATAATCCGAGTATTCATCGAGCCGTTGGATGAAGTTCTGGCAAAATATCGGAAGTTACCAGAATTGTTCTAGAAGTTACTCTGTGTTGTGAAGTCGATTGATTGCCTCAATGACGCTTCTCTTTCACAGACTTTTGGGAAGTGTAGAAAATACAGATTTTCTACAACAAAGCCATATAGATGCTAGAGAAGCGGCCAAGCTTGTCGTTCTTCAATTTTTTGACCCAGGAAGTTATCTTGATATGGCTTCTCGTTTGTTTTGATACTGTTTTGAATAGTATTTGCATTGTCTTCCAGAAATTCTAAATTTCGGCTTAAATGGGAGTGAGGTTGGTTTGATACATCATTAATTAGCTCTTTCTTCCACAACCAATATCGTCGATCGACACATTGTAAAAATAATCTAAATCGACTCCAAGCTAAATCGGGAATACTCTCGTGGATGAAGGCTTCAAACCAATATCTAGCCCAGGAATCGTGCTGCCAGCGTTCGAGAGATAGTTTGACCGAGCGTCCTCGCCAAGAAACGGGTTGAAGATCGATCTGTTGTTGCAGTAAATCCTTAGCTGTGTTGGTATTTAGAAAGCCAAGTAAGGTCGAGCCATAGGCAAAGTCTAGAGGAATATCAGATTCCAAATTCTTAGCCGCGTAGGATTTGAGCCATTCCCCCCCATTACCTTGCTGTGCAGCAATACATATCTCCATCAGTTCTAGATCGGAGCGGCAGTCTTTGAGTCGCTTTTGCCAGATATCCGTACTGATTGATGCAGTTTGTGGAATGCCAAAAATAGCAGTATCTAAAAAGTAGATATTAGTTCTCGCATCACGCAGTTTAACTTTTCGCTCCATTTGAGAGAGAAAATTATATAGCTCGATCCCCCTCTTGTCAGAACGTTTGAGTAGTGCCGCGCATAGCTTTTCGTAGAAATGACTGCAAGCAGAGACAATCCTTTGTGCCCAAGCTCGATCTTGGTAGGGGGCGATTGGTTCTAACCATTTAGAGATCGATTCGGGATGAGATATCACAATTTCTGAGAGTACATCTACGGGAATCTGTCCGAACAAGAGCGGGTTTTTAGAACAGTCATGCCCCAATACGAACTCATTAGCAATTTTAGATAAGTTGTTCATATACCCCTCACATTGCCTTTCCCGATCGATAAAGTTATTGTTAGCTAGTTGCTCACTTCTGCGAATACCACCCCAATGGTAAAGTCTACCGATCGACTTTAAGGATCTAGAAAAATATCTATCGCTCAGTTCGATATCAGGTTCTCGATAGCCGCCATTACTATCTATTGCCTCAACCTCTATAGAGGGTAAATCGTTGGGAAGAGCGATCTTCAACAGCACGATTTCATCCCAAGCGAGATCGATAAAGTTGGCAAATTCACTAATCTCATCCGCCCTCAATCCTCTCTCCCTCACTAGAATGCCAAGATAATCTGGTTCGACGCGCTTGGCGAGGGCTGAGTATGGTAATTCCCCGCCATATTTAGCGAGTAAAATACTGCCCCAATAATTCTCAAAGCTGCGGTGGCGATCGCTCCACCCCCACTGGCTATCTAAGAAGTCTTGAATAACTGGCTGTAAACCAGAGTGATACAGCGTTTTTATCGCTAAGAATCTAACTATTTCGTTGGGGTGAAAAATATAATCAAGTACATATTTTCTAACTGTCTTGAGAGGTAAGTTTTGAGAATTATAAGAAATATACCAAAGTATCCGCTCGATCTGCTTGTAACTGCTACTCTTAAAGAGATCGAATAAAAGTTGAGCCTTTGGCAAGATTAATTCTTGCATCATTACTAAAGATAGATTTTGTGAGTTTTGGCAGATAAATTGTAAAATTTCTTGAATCTGTTGCTTGTGAGTATAACTAATCGAGCCTAGCAGCCGATCGAGAGTATCCCCATCGCGATCTGCGAAGCTGTTTTCAATTGCAAGTAATTCTGGATTTCCATCCGACCGTTCGATTAAATACGCAAGTTGTCGTTCTGCATTCGATCCTTTGAGAACAATTTGAAATAGACGAGATTCTGCAATAGTATATTCAATATCGTCAGATCGATCGGATCGACTATTAAAATCTTCCCAAGTTTTGTATATAAGTTCTTGCTCTATCTCACCAAACAAGAGATAGTTAGCCGGAATCTTATGGCATAATTTTCTAAGGCTTTCCCTCGATCGATTGTTAATTCCTTGAAATATCGATCGAATCTTATTAGCGATTCGTTTGTAGTCGGCAGCACAGAAAGCTGTTTCGTAATGTTTGTAGTTGATATCAGAAAAATTTTGCCAGAGTGAAGACCAAATTTCATTATTATCGATACCATCTAGAAGCGGCTGAAGTTTTTCGCCAAGGTTTTATGGATATCTAAAGTCAGGATTAAGACAATAAGATTCGATTTTTTCAGCAATTACATGAAGTGGTAAATCATCCCTTAGCATACAAATCTGGCAGTCTTCTTCAGTCCATGTAGCAAATATATGGCAACGATCTTTTTGTCGTTCTTCAAGAAATTGATGTGGGGGAAATAAATTATCTGGTAACTGATTCTTAATTCGATCGGCTTCCCGACTACCAATAAATGATAGCAATCGATGTGCAGCTTGTTTAAACTGTAAGTTATTTACATTTAGAAGCTGCTTTACCTCAGCTTGTAGATCTTCCCACACTGGTTCCCTAGCTGTAGTAAATACCCATTCAAATAATTTATATTTATTAGGAGAATCCATAACAGATTCAGCTAAACAGCCAATAGTAATAGCACGCAAAAAATCTTTTTTGGGTAATAGCGAAATCAATCCCAATGCGACTCTACCCAGTCGCAGCAAACCATCATCTTCGATGACTGTTAGTTGATAGCCATGAAATGAGAACTCGCCTAGTGGGAGGAACTGTCCGACACGGTCTGAGATCTCCTGATTTTGGCGCGTGTTAGTAAGATCGATATCATCTGGTGAATATCCTGATAGAAAATCTTGCAGCTCGTCTTGATTCTGGGGATTGTTTGCAATAAGTTCTGAAATCTCATTTTGGATGGATAGCGAACTGCGATGACCGCCGTAGTCAAAGCCAAAGCGATGCAAAAATCCCAGCCATCGTTCAAATGCCTTGCTTTGTGTGACTAAAACTCGATCGTTATCAAGATGGCGTTTAAACGCACTCATCAACAACTCTTGCGCCCAACTATTATCGATCGCATCAGACCAAATAATTTCGGCTAGCTCGATGTAAGCTTCAGGTGCGAGAGGTAAATAAGCAACAAAGTCCTGCTCCATATCCTCACTGGGATTTTGGCTGCTTACCCACGCATCTAGTAAACTGACTTTCACCTGTAGAGATACATCAGCATCCTCCAGCGCAATTAAGCTAGCAGCTTGACAAATCAGTCCTTTAATATCCATAGCCGCATGAGGTTCCAGCCATTGAGCGACTATCTCTTTGAGATCTAAATCTCCTAGCTCTTCGGCTTGCTCTAGTTGTTCAACCAACAATAATCCAAAACCATGTACTAAAAAGTTTTTGTCAACTTCAAACAGATCCCTTTTTCTTTTAATAATGCCACTGCTTTTAATTTCATTGAAGATTTCAAGTTTGTCATAAATAGAGGGGATAATATTGACGATTTCAAGCTCACTGAGTTTTACTTTTTCAATATGTTTGGCGGCTAATTCTTGGATTAAACTTTGAAATCCAGCATCATTCAATTCTGTATCCGGTTTTCGATCGAATCGATCTCTCCAATCCTCATAGATCAGCCTTTGAACTGTGATGTCTCCACTAGCAGCAATACGTTCGCGATACCTAACCATTAGATCGAAGTATCGCGGTTTAGAAATTAGCGGAATTAAGTTTTTGGGAATTTTAGAATGGTTGAGATGATTGATTTGCAATGCTTCTGTCAATTCAGCCTCACTGTAAGCAGGCTGACTGCCTGACACATCTCTAAATTGAGGGGAAATAGTCAGGTTTTGCAAGCAATAGTAACGATGCGAGAAAACCAGATTGAGTCGGATAAATCTAGTTGAGCCTTGTTGGAAGCAAAACAAGGCTCTGGATCTCTAGAGAACAGAGGAGTAGGAACGAGTAATGCTCGTCCTTTATTAATCACACCGCGAAGGTATCGCAAGCCAATTTTAAGATAACTTAAACCACGTCGCCAATGAGGGTCAACAGTAGTGCGTAATCCAGCAAGCTGAACGGTCATGCCAGTGGTCGTGGCATAGAGAAGGGCGACAGCAGCAACTAGGTATAAACGATTGAGCGCATCAGTATGGCGAAGGCGAGAATCTTCCAATCCGAAAGCTCCTGACTTGCTGTCCAAAAATAATTCTTCGACACAAAAGCGTGAACTATAATTCCACAAGGTTTGCAAACTGGGCACTTCGTCAGTAATCACCGCCCAAGAATCTTTGGCTCCTTTGACTGTTGCCAACACTAAATTGGCTCGGTGTATTCCATCTGCCCATAAACCCACATTAGTTAGCAGTTTTGCCTGATTCATCGGTGGATACAGCTTGCCCACCTCGATGGGGTGACGGTTAACACCATGCACCAGGACATCACACTTGAGCCTGAGTGCGTAATGCCAATCGGTTAATTTTAGCCATGCCATCAAATCATGGCAGGCGAATGCTCTGTCGGCTAACAGAATCACATCATCATACCCACGCAACAACCATCTAGCCTTGCGGAGCAGTCTTTCATAATCAGCGAACGCAACAGTGGCACTTTCATGTTCGATGACATCCCATAACAACGGGATGGCTCTTCCACAACAGACTACGGCTAGATGAATCATGCAGTACCTATTCCACAACACTGTCGTGTCGATGGCTAGAGACAATCTCTGGTTTTTCCATTGACTCAATGCTGCCATTACCAACGGAATGTAAATGTGTTCCACATTAATCGAACCATTTGTCAAAAATCGTCGCCATCGTCGTTCAAAACTTTGTGCTTGGGTTGCTTGACTGGTCACATATGGTTCCCATGCACAATACTCCGGACACCTTTTGAGAAGAAAAATGGTCGAGGGCAACAAAAAAAGCAATTCATCGCTTAAAGTACAAGTAGAAACCAAGTACGAGATGAATTGCTCTATGGATATTGTACAGAACCTGCTTACAAAAGTGGG
>JANXVE010000012.1 GCA_025351825.1 Chamaesiphon sp. 341R_metabat_111
CCTGTAAATATCCTAACAGGGTGTTAATGCCTAGCAATTCTCTCATTAGTTAGTCCCAACTCCTCCGTCCCACACATTATCCCTAAATTTTCTCCCCGATCTCTGAACTGCTTGTCAATTCGTAAATTTAGAATTGCTGCAAAGCAGCGGTCGCAATTGACAATGCGGATGACACTTGCTATCTAACTCAGATCGGACACCAACTCAAGACAGCTTACATGGGTGAACCATTCATGCAGGGTCAGCCGCGCGTCGAGATTCTGCCCGATGATTACCACCATGCCACGGTTGTAATTTCAATTGAAGATAAGCAACGCCTGGACTCGATGCACGAACGTCCGTCACCCTCTTATTGCCCCACCAGAGCCGATGTGGTGCAGTGGTACAAAGCAGCAGTGAAAGTAGCTGATGCCCCAAATGCTCAATATTTGATGGATCTGGGGACGCAACTCAAGACGGCATATCTGAGTGAGCCGTTCATGCAAGGTCGAGCGACTGTGGAGCAGTTACCGGATGAATACCAAAACTCTACGGTATCGATATCGATGGCAGATAAGCAAAGGCTCGACGTGATGAGCAAACGTGCGAACGAACCCCAATCCCAAACCCAACGCTCATCGCGAAGCCGTTAAAATGTTATCGGGAACACAGACCCAAGACTCCTGCCGAGGGCGGCTAGTTTTTTTCATTCAACGCTGGCAAAATTCTCAGCTTCGGACTGCAAAATCAGTGCGCGTTGACTAAACCGCTCCGCTAAAAACCAGCTAGTTGTGTAGTTCTATAGGGTCGGTACAAACTTTTTTCACCTAGATATGTTCTGATGTCCAAAAATCCGGCAATTTCGGCATTCGATATCGACTGTTGCCCAGCGTAGACAATCCGGTAGCTACCGGATTGTTTTGATGTTTCTTTCTCTGGAATTTCTGATGCTAGTTACTCTCGCTGGTCGGATCGGTCGCGCTGTTTCCACCACCGATCCCTTACTGCCCGAAGGTTCCGGTCAAACCCTAGTTGCCGAAGCCCCGCTTGGCATTCCTGTTGGTGAAGGTGTTACCGACTGGTATCTGCTCAAGTTCACTGATGCTGCCCTTGTTAAAGCCGCTCAATTTATCGTCAAAGGTGCCCAAGTTTCGGCTGTTGGCGATCTGGTATTCGAGGATTTTCTCGACTCCGACCGAGTTCGTCGCTCCAAACCTGTTGTAACCGTCTCAGATTTGCAGCTAGAACGGTTCGTCAAAACTGCCTAGTTGTAGTTGCTTTCTTTCATCTCTATCTACCAAATTAACCTCTAACGAATTAGAGGTTAATTTTGTGGCACTCTGCATTTTCAAACCCACCCTACCAGGACAAAACTCATGCGTACTGCTACTCCCAATTTGCTAATTCTCACCGTTCAAGCTGATGCCGATAATATTACTGGCACTGCGATCGATGCCGATATTCTTGTCAATTTTGCAGTTGCCAATACCGAAGTTAACCAACGCCTGTTCGTGCCCTCCGCGCAACTGGTGGTTACGGGCAAGTTCCGCTTAGGTAAACAGCTTGCTACTATCGGTATCTTGATTTCCAGTGTGGTGGCGATTATCTCGATTCCCGCACCCGCTTCTACTGAAATTGCCGATTCGGCGGTAGCGACTGGCCCCGAATTCTCGACCGACCTCGAAACGTTTGTAGAACCTGAGCTTGCCGCATCTGTTGTTGAGTCTAGCGCACCTCTGCCCACTCAACCCGCGCGTTCGCGTATCGTCCCCCTTGGGGAATCGCAAACTCGCGCCCAAAAAGCTGCTGCTACTCGTGCTGCCAAGAAAGCTCAAGCTGCTGTAGGGATATCGAGCTAGTTTCTCAGCATTTTCTTCACCCGACAAAAAGAATCGCCTATTAGCACTGCTGATGGGCGATTCTTTTTGCCCTAGTAAAAAAGGTCGATTGCCCGACCTATCTATAATCAATTAATCCTTATGCTAACCAAAACATCTACTCAATTTCAACATTTCGAGTTCAGCGAATTACTCCCAGGCTTAGTAATCTGTGAAGCCTCGCGGGATCTTCACGGTTGGGACAATGCCACGGCAAATACCCCCGCATTCTTGGTATATTTAGGCTACAACGTCCCATCAGAACGCGATGAGTGGATTGCCAAGCTGCGCCTAATTTGGAAGATTGAAGGCGAAATTCTCGACCGTCCCAGTCAGCGAGTCAATGGTTACTGGCACGAAATCAAAATTTGGGGGATGCGGCGAGACTCCGACCCCAGCGTGTTCGAGCTGGAATATCTGAGCGAGTCTCAAGATTATGGCTTGGACTTCTTCACCCAATTGTGGCAGATGAAATTAGAGCTTAGTGCTTATGAGGATGCAATCGACACCCGACTATTAACTAGTTAGACTAGAGAAACCGCGTTAATTAACGCGGTTTCTTCAATATCATTAATATTGGTGAAAATTATGTTGGATGAAGCAACCACAATAGATGTAGAAGACTCTAATTCTACAATTCAAATTAATGCTGGTAATGCTGAAGATTACTATCATCAAGCTAACATTAAATATTACGAGCTTCAAGATGTTTTCGGTGGATTAGAAGACTACAATCGCGCTATTGAACTAGACCCCGACCATGCCCTCGCTTACAGTAATCGTGGCAACATCAAAAAAGATAATCTCCAAGATTATCAAGGGTCACTCGCTGATTACGATCGGGCGATCGAACTCAATCCGCACGATCCCGTCACTTACTACAACCGTGCCTTGCTGAAAAACATCAAGCAGGATTACCAGGGGTCGTTTGCCGACTATAGTCGCGCTATCGAACTGTGTCCCGATGATGCCGATAGCTATAACAATCGGGCGATGCTCAAGTACCTGGAATTAGAGGATGTAGTTGGAGCCGTTGAGGATATGCAGACCGCTCGATCTCTATACGAACAACAGAGAAGTGATGCTCGATCGATTCAATCTGTCGAGTTAATCGCACGGTTTCGATCGAAGATCGATAGTTTGGGTTTGCAGGTAGATTTTTTGAAGACGCGATAGATCGAGGAAGATTAGTCGCTTTAAGCCCCAACAAGCATTGGGGCTTCTTTTTGTGCTGCTGGCTCATTAGTAATCGCCATATTGGAGTATCTTAGCTCCGCTCCGTCTCTAACAATTTTGCAGTGGCAAAATTGCTTTAGTTGTAGTTCTTTTTAAGCATCAACTCCGGCATCAGTCTAACCAACTGGTGCTTTTTTGCTGTTTTCATTACCCATTTTATCTCAGGAAATTTATGACATCTAATCTAGACAATAAGTATCTCAGTCGCCAATATGCTGCCACAGATTTCTCCTTTCCCTACGTCCAAGGGCTACGCGGCGAAGATCCCAAGCAGTACGGCTATTTCGTGCCACTATCCCAAGCCAACAAAGCTGGCTGGCGCGATTTAGATCCTGCCAAACTCACCGAGTACGCCTACAACTCTGGCAAAACCGAAGTTGGCATCTTACTTCAACAGCCGCGCATGGTGGTAACTCCCGTCTCCAGTTTGGGAATGTTCGACCGTAAGGCATCGCTCGAAGACGAGACTTTGGTAGTTGTCGGCAAGTGGGATCGCCAGCATCGGGATAACGAGAACGTGGGAAACTTCCAAATCTACTTGGTAATGTTCTTCAACGAACATAAGCAGCCACTTCACGACATTCCCTTGAAGTTAGTGGCTAAAGGCGCACAACAAGCCACTTTATCGGAGCAGTGGCAGCAATTCTGTGTAGCAGTGGCGCGGTGTCAGGCTCAGGCTCATAAAGTCTTCTTCAGCCCTCGCAATGAAGTCTTTAATGCTCTGTGCTTGTTTCAACCGCACCTCATCCGCAAAAGTGTCGGGGAAAATATCAAGTCTCCTGCCCTGTATGTCGATGGCTATGTGGCTCCCACTGTGGACAACTGGCAAGATTTCTTTCTCGGTACCGATGAAGATCTCGCCGATATGGTAGTGGGTTTGATGAATCCGCGCCCCCGCTTGCTGCTTGCCGATCCGACTGGTGGGGTGATTTCCCTGACTCCCGCTGCCGAACCACAGCCCCAAATCGAGGCTCAACCCGCTCATTCAACGGTAGCGGTTCCAGTTCTCGACTCTCAACCCGCCATCGATATCAAATCCTCTGCTGTGGCATCCACTTCAGGGAACGGTACCAATGGGGGGCGCACTTCCCAAATCGATACCGACAACATCGATAAAATTCCGTTCTAGATTCTGACTGTTGCGATTGGGGTAGTCGAAAGCCCCAATTTCATCAACTATAAATCGACAAGCAAAGTATCTCCCTTTACTTGTCGATTTTGTTGAGTCAGTTGTTAACAACTACCCAATCTTTTACTTAACATGTCTCCAAATATTATACCTAATCTCTCCTCTGGAAAATTTGATTTTGCTGAAATAGACTCGGCTGAAGCCGATGAAATTGCCCGACTCGAACGACTGATGCTCGACCGCGAGGATTATTATCAACTGGGTTACGGTTACTAGCTCGTTTCTGTAGCAATCTGCCGCCAAGCTTACTCAAGCTTGGCGGCTTTTCTTATTCACTATTATCACAATTTTAATCATGAAAACTGGACAAACCATCGTCGAACTAGCTCAAGAATTATTAGACCAGCAAGAAAGCAAGCGCGACTTTCATGCTCAAACCAAAAGCTTGAACATGCTGCCCACAGGTCAATTCCGCTTGGAGACTAAGAATGAACAGATCTTAATGCCAGCAACGGGATACGCTCACGGACAAATGGCGAGTAAGCTGAATATCCCCAAAGTCTATTACGACCGGATGCTCAAAAACTCGCCTCAATTACTCTGTGAGAACGTCAATCATTGGCTGGGTCAATCTGACGATACCAGCTTGGTACGGAGCTTGCGGGGACAAATGCGGGCTGTATTGAGCGATCGTTACCGGATTGTCGATAATAATGACATTCTTGCAATGGTACTACCAGAAATCGCCGAGATGGGCGATGGCATGAAAATTGCCAGTTGCCAAGTCACCGATTCTAAGATGTATATCAAGGTTATCAACACTAATCTCGAAGCAGCAATCTCGGTCGGCGATCCAGTCCAATCGGGTTTCATCCTCTCAAATTCTGAGATCGGGAGCGGTTCGGTGAGTGTCGAGCCATTTCTTTATCGGTTAATTTGTACTAACGGAATGATTATGAAAGACCATCGCCAGCGCAAGAATCACGTTGGTCGCGTCACCGAAAACCACGATCTCTATGCCATCGATACTCTCCAAGCCATCGATAACACTTTCAAGCTCAAGCTGCGCGACCTCGTGCGGAATGCGATAAGTATCACCACCTTCCACGAGGCTGTTGAAGACCTACAAGTCGCTAAAACTGCCATTATCGTTGGTAATCCTATCAAAGCGGTTGAATTGACGGCGAAGGCGATTGGACTTAACGAAAGCGAATCTGGCTTGGTATTGAACCATCTAATCCGCTCTGGTGACTTGAGCAAGTTTGGGATGCTTAATGCTGTCACGCGATCGGCTGAGGATGTGGAGAGCTACGATCG
>JANXVE010000013.1 GCA_025351825.1 Chamaesiphon sp. 341R_metabat_111
CCTGTAAATATCCTAACAGGGTGTTAATGCCTAGCAATTCTCTCATTAGTTAGTCCCAACTCCTCCGTCCCACACATTATCCCTAAATTTTCTCCCCGATCTCTGAACTGCTTGTCAATTCGTAAATTTAGAATTGCTGAGCACTGCCCCTACAGGTTGACTTTATGATGAGGATGTTAGATGAGATTGACAGATCGATTATCTTCCCCAGGCAGCGAGAAACCAACCGATCGCAATTCCTAGTCCACCAAATCTGACTGCTTGCCAAAAGGGTTCCCACATCAGCTTCCATTCATTGAGGAGGCGGGATTCTAATATGAGGTCTAATTCTGCTAGTCTCGATCGAATCATCTGAAATTCCTGCTTAACTTCGGGACGATTGCGTCCCTTTTGCTTCAATTCATTTTGCTGACGTGTCAACACAACTTGCTCCTGTGCCGCTAGCTGAGTGTCCGCATGGCGATGTTTGAGCGCGAAAATCGCTGCTTCTAGTTCGGCGATTTCTCGATCGAACTCATCGGCATCTTCTCCTGGCAGGGGGATCTTGCGATCGACTGGGTTCACATTCTGAGTCATGGCGAGAGATACAATTTAAGTAGCGTTAATATTAATATGCCTAAATTTAGGTCAAAACTCCCATGTCTTCCATCCCAGACGATATTACCACTCTAGAACTAGCCCAAGCCTTAGCCGAACGGCTGCGAATCGCCGAAACCGATTGGCACAGGCTCAAATCCAATCGCCCCGCCCGTGCCCGCGAACAAGCCGCTGCCGCGCTGGTATTTTCGCTCAAGGATAATCCCGATGAAGCCCTAGCCAGATTTGCCCAGGCAGTGGGTTGGCTGGATAAATCGATCTCAGCACCACCTTGTCCATCACATGGCGATCGAGCTAGCGGAAAATCAAAGATTGAGAGTTAAATTAATTTAATCTTCCTTAATCACGATCGGTAGGATTGCAAAATCTAATTTAATAAGTCTGACTCATAGGTAAAATTACTAATTAAAACTTTACAAGTAGGGGATCGGGCAGTCACAATAGAGAGTGAGAGATCGATCGGGCAACTCACATAGAGGTTAGTTTATGGTAGCAATCAGCGTTAAAACTTCAACTCGGCTAACGATGCAAACAGCGGAAATTGCTGCCGATACCACCGTAATTCGATCGCTCGACTGGGATCGCGACAGGTTTGATATTGAATTTGCCCTGGAAAACGGCACTACCTACAACTCTTTCCTGATTCGGGGTGAGAAGACGGCACTAGTCGATACTAGCCATGCTAAGTTTCGCCAGATCTATCTGGATGCCCTATTGGGAATCATCGATCCGGCTGAGATTGATTATCTCGTCATCAGCCACACCGAACCCGATCACAGTGGTTTGGTCAAAGATTTATTGCAATTGAACCCAAATATTACCGTCGTCGCAGTGAAAGTAGCGATGCAGTTTCTGGATAACTTGATCCATCAGCCCTACAGCAAGATGATGGTCAAAAGTGGAGACAAATTGGATCTCGGCAATGGACATGAATTAGAATTTGTTGCCGCGCCCAATCTGCACTGGCCAGATACGATGCTCACCTACGATCATCTCACCCAAAACCTGTTTACCTGCGACGTATTTGGGATGCACTATTGCGATGACCAGATTTTTGATGAAGATTTAGCGATTCTCAATTCTGACTACAAGGTTTACTACGACTGCCTGATGGGGCCAAATGCTCGATCGGTATTAGCAGCAATTAAACGAATGGGCGACCTACCACCGATCGCGACAATTGCCACGGGACATGGGCCACTCCTCAAATACAACATCACCGAACTCGTCGGTCGCTATCAGGATTGGAGTCAAACCCAAGCCAAGGCAGCAACTACCGCCGTGATATTTTATATTGGTGAATATGGACATGGTGACGCACTAGCCCACTCGATCGGGCAAGGCATCACAAAAACAGGCGTAGGGGTAGAACTAATCGACCTGCGGGAGTCTGACGCGCATGAAGTGCGCGAACTAGTCAATATCGCTGCTGGCGTAGTCGTTGCCATGCCCCCCCAATCCGGCGCAGAGGCAGAGCAAGCCCTAGTTAGCACCATTCTCGCCGCAGTCAATGCCAAGCAAAGCTTCGGACTATTTGAATCCGGTGGTGGCGAGGATGAATCGATCTACCTACTCCGCAATAAACTCAAAGAAATCGGTGTCCGCGAAGCCTTCGAGCCAATTCGGATCGAAACTGCCCCCAGCGAGAATACCTGTCAACGCTGCGAAGAAGCTGGCACAGATCTCGGTCAATGGCTGACCCGCGATCGTAGCATCAAGCAGATGAAATCCCTCGATAACGATCTCGATAAAGCTCTGGGACGCATCAGCGGCGGACTCTACATCATTACCGCCAAACGCGGCGAAACCACCAGCGCGATGCTAGCAACCTGGGTTGCCCAAGCCAGCGTCGAACCACCTGGCATCTCGATCGCCATCGCCAAAGATCGCGCGATCGAATCCCTCATGCACGTCGGCGACAGGTTTGTACTAAATATCCTCGAAGAGGGCAACTATCAGCCTCTCATGAAGCACTTCCTCAAGCGGTTCCCCCCTGGAGCCGATCGATTTGCCAATATCAAGGTTTACCCTGCCAGCAACGGTTGTCCCATCTTGGCGGACTCACTCGCCTACTTAGAATGCGAAGTCGTCAGCCGGATGGAAGGCGACGATCATTGGATTGTGTACAGTACGGTAGATATCGGACGGGTGGCTAAGGCTGATTCTCTGACGGCAGTTCATCATCGGAAAGTTGGGAATCACTATTAGATTTAGTGAGTTGGTGCGTAGATATTTACCCCACCCAGCGACGCGCGCTCCTCGGGTTCCCCGAGGGTTTAGCGCGTCAAGACAACCTCCCCTTAGAAAGGGGAGGAGCTAGGCTATTGTTGACTACCTTCAACCTAAATATGAGATGAATTTCCGCTTAATCCTTGTCCCCTCCCCTGCTTGGTGCGCTACCACTGTCGGGGAACCCGAACAGCGCGCGCATCCGCGCATCCTCGGGGAGGGTTAGGGTGGGGTAAAATCTACGCATCAATTTTAATATCTTTGAATGCGGAACACCAATCAAATCTCACACAACAGAGGAAATCTTGATGGAACGAGTAGTAAGAAATCGAATTGAATCACCGCCAGTTTGGATCGATCGAGTTGTCGGCATCCTCGAAATGGTTCAAGACTTTATCATCATTTCCCTTTGCCTCGGTTTGTTTGTAGTCATGTTATTGCAACTAAGAGGAATGTTTCTATCGCTCTTACCACCCCTGGATTTTCAGGTAGTCACCGCCGATATTTTGTTTATCTTGATCCTCGTCGAACTGTTTCGACTGTTGATTATTTACCTCCAAGAACAACGGGTATCGATCGGGGTTGCAGTAGAAGTCGCGATCGTCTCTGTGCTGCGGGAAGTAATCGTCAAAGGTGTGCTGGAAATTCCCTGGACTCAAACTTTATCTGCCTGTGCTTTTCTAATGGTGATGGGTATTCTGTTGATAGTTCGCGTTTGGATTCCACCGACATTCGACGGTATCGATCCAGAGAAGCGATTTTCTAAGCAACATGATTAGCAATTTGATGAGTTGGTGCTGAATCTATCATGCGAAATCTTGGGAAGAGAGGTTGGGTTGAGCCTCGCTCGCGTAGCGTCTCCCATAGGAAAAAAACCAACATTTCTGAGTTATTTGTGTGGATGTTGGGTTTCGCAATCGCTCTACCCAACCTACCAATCTGGTTACTGAAAAGTGCGAACCCTACAGCTACAGATCTTGCCAAAGTTAACACCAGAGGGTTGTGCCAAAATTTAGTCAAGGTAGAAAGATGACTGACATGTTCGACGATTTTTTTGGACCTGTTGTTGTAATTAGCATTCCACAGCTAATTTTACAGCTCCAAGATCCAGATCCACATGCTCGGATAGAAGCAGTAACTATTTTAGGTTGGAGGAAAGAGTCAGCTCACGCTGCTATCCCACAATTAATTCTCTGCCTCCGAGACTCAGATTCTAGTGTTCGTAGAGATGCGGCTCGGGTCTTAGGCAAGATGGGAGAGTCGGCTCAATCTGCTGTTTCATCATTAGTTCTACTGCTTGAAGATTCAGAGCCAGAGGTTCGTAGAGGAGCAGTTTATGCATTAGCAGACATGAGAGAGTTGGCGAAAGCAGCAGTTCCGCAATTGACTTTACTGCTCAGAGACTCAGATCGAAACATCCGAGGTACTGCCATTCAAACACTGGAGAATGTGGGAACGGCAGCTCAATCTGCCATTCCACAACTAATTTTATGCCTTGAAGACTCAGATGCAGACGTTCGCAGACGCGCAGCTTCGGCATTAGGGAATATGGGCGAGTTCGCTCAAATTGCCATTCAACGGATGATTCCACTACTCAAAGACTTAGATCCAAACGTTCGCCAATCTACAGTCACTGCATTTGGCAATCTGGGCAGCTTGGCGAAAGAATCAGTTCCAAACATAATTCCACTTCTCGATGATTCAGCACTATTTATTCAATCTCAAGCAATTTATGCATTGAGGTTGATGGGAGAGTCAGCTCGATCTGCAATTCCACAATTGATTTTTCTTCTCGAACACTCAGATTCACACATTCGCTCTGAGACAGTGCTTGCATTAGGAGATATGGGAGAGTCGGCCTGTGCTGCAATGCCACAACTGATTCTAATGCTCAGTGATTCGGATCGACTTGTTAGGCAGCATGTTGTCACTCTATTAGTTAATCTGAGACAGTATGAATAGAAGACGGAACTCAGTTGTGAAGCGTGTACTTCTCATAATTTAAACTTCAGACATTTCCAGTGGGATTGGGCGGGTTTGAATTAAATCCGATTGCATCCAGAATCGATTACCTCCGGTAGGCTACGCCAACGCATAAACAAAGCTATCTACGAATCTTTCAAACATACACCCACACCTAAAAATCCATGCCAGAATCAAAACCTCGCGATGTTCAAATCGCTGAAATCGCCCCCAACACTACCGTCCTCCGCTCCCGCACCTGGGAACGGCTCAAATTTGAAATCGAATACGCCCGTCAAAAAGGCACCACCGCCAACTCTTACTTGATCGAAGGCGAATCCACCGCCCTAATCGATCCTCCAGGCGAATCCTTCACCGACATCTTTCTCGAAGAACTCGGACAACACGCCTACTACCAACGTCTCAACTACATCATCCTCAGTCACGTCAATCCCAACCGGATCTCCACCCTCAAACGCTTGCTTGAAGCAGCACCCTACGCCACGATCGTTTGCTCCAGAGCGGGTGTCAATACTCTTCGATCGATCCTAGCCAATCAAACCTTAGACATTCCCTCCCCCCGCGAAGACGAAGCCAACGATTTGGGGATCGAATTTGGCACTAACCAAACCCTAAAAGTCCACGTTGTTAGGGATGAAGAAACCCTCGACTTGGGAAATGGGCATGTTCTCCAATTCCGCTTTGTGCCGACACCTCGTCACCCCGACGCGCTCTGTACATTCGATCGAGCCACCAAGATCCTTTACACCGATAAACTGTTCGGCTCCCACGTTTGCGATGATGCCGTATTTGACGAGCACTGGAAAACCCTCACCGAGGATCGTCAGTATTATTTTGATTGTCTCTACGCCGCCCAAGCTCCCCAGGTAGAAGCGATCCTCACCAAACTCGCCGAACTACCCGCACGGATCTATGCACCTACTCACGGCTCGATCGTCCGCCATAGCCGCAGCGTCCTCACTCTCGATTACCAGAGCTGGTGCGAGCAACAGCAGAAAAAAGATCTCAACGTCGTCATGCTCTACACATCCGCATATGGCAACACCGCCACCCTCGCCAGAGCGATCGAAAAAGGCGTAACTCAATCGGGTGTGGCTGTTAGATCGATCGACTGTGAATTTAACACCCCCGCCGAAGTCACCCGCGCCGTTCAAGAATGCGATGGCTTCATCATCGGCTCTCCCACAATCGCCGGACATCCGCCCACCCAAATTCAAACCGCCCTGGGGATTATCCTCTCCACTGCTAATCAAACTAAAGTAGCGGGTGTATTCGGCTCTTATGGCTGGAGTGGTGAGGCAGTAGATACGATCGTCAGCAAACTTCAAGATGTCGGCTATCCCCAAGGCTTTGAACCAATCCGCGTTAAGTTTGCCCCCACAGAGGAAACCCTCACCCAGTGCGAAGCGGCGGGGGTAGAATTTGCCAAGGTGCTAAATAAAGCCAAGAAAGTCCGCGCCCCCAGACAGATTGGTGTCGATGGACAAACCGATCGGACGGGACAAGCAATTGGGCGCGTAACTAGCTCCCTGTGCGTGATTACAGCTAATAATGGTGGTAAACCAGTTGGGTTACTCTCCTCGCGGGTATCTCAAGCGGGATTCACACCCCCAGCGATTACCATTGCTGTCGCCAAGGATCGAGATTTGGAATGTCTAGCCCAGCCTGGTGAGAAATTCGTTGTGAACATGCTCAAGGAAGGTAGAAATCTGCGGAGTTATTTCCTCAAGCCAGCGGCGATTGGTACAGACAGATTTGCCGGACTCGAAACCACGCTTGCTGATAATGGTTGTATTGTCCTGACAGAAGCACTTTCCTACATTGAATGCACTGTCAAAAATCGGATGGATTGTGGCGATCGCTGGTTGCTCTACGCTGTAGTAGATGATGGCAAAGTCCTAGAAGCAGGTAGTGTAACGGCGATCGACAGACGCAAATCTGGCAACCAGTATTAAAGATTCAAGTAAACCGATCGAATGGTGGACGAGTGTTGCGCTAGGATAAGGTGTGCATCACTTTGACTGACTTCCTATGGCAAGAGTGCCAATTCTCACATACGATCGCGGGACATTGATCCTACATCCACCACCACGGGGTAGAGGCTGGATGGACTATGCTACCTGGGACGATCGGATTGAGAAGTTTCGGATTCCTGGTAGCAACTATCGGGAAGTGATCGAAACCCTCCAGCAAGAAAACACTGATTTTGTCGATCATGCCAAAGCCTTTGTCACACTTGAACTGGACTCCCAGCTCAGTCTCGAACCTTATCCCCATCAAGCAGCAGCTCTACTCGCCTGGAAACAGGCTGGTAGGCAAGGTGTTGTCGTTTTACCAACTGGAGCAGGTAAAACCCTAGTTGCCCAGCTTGCGATGGCTTCTACCCCTCGCAGCACACTGATTCTGGTACCGACGATCGATCTGATGCATCAGTGGTACGCGCAGCTATTAGTATCATTCCCAGGTACAGAAATTGGGCTTTTGGGTGGTGGTTCACGCGATCGAACACCGATTCTGATCTCGACTTATGATAGTGCAGCCATTCAGATTGAATCATTAGGACATTTATACGGCTTATTAATTTGTGATGAATGCCATCATTTGCCGACTGATTTCTATCGCGTTGTAGCAGAATACTCGATCGCACCTTATCGATTGGGACTAAGTGCTACCCCCGAACGTAGTGATGGTAAACATCTAGATCTAGAAACATTAATCGGTAAAGAAGTCTATCGCCAAACCGCCGCAGATCTCGCAGGTTCAGCTTTAGCCCCCTATCGAGTCGAACAGATTAAAGTTAAATTAAGCGATGAAGAACTCAGTCGCTATCACAAACTAATTGAAGAACGAGATATCTTCCTCCGCAGTCAAAAAATCTCGTTTGGCAGTATCGATGGTTGGCAAAAATTCATTAGGGCAAGCTGTCGATCGACTGAAGGTAGACGCGCCATGTTAGCCCATCGGGAAGCCAAAGAAATCACCCTTTCAACTAATGGTAAGCTGAGAATACTTGCTGAGATACTCGATCGACATTATCCCGAAGCCACGCTGATTTTCACCAGCGATAATGCCACCGTCTATCGCATTGCCCAAAGCCTATTAATCCCCGCAATCACCCACCATACCCCAGTCAAAGAACGCCACGACATTCTCACCCATTTTCGCGAAGGCACCTACAACGTTTTAGTTGCCTCCCAAGTGTTAAACGAAGGTGTCGATGTCCCCGCCGCCAGCATCGCCGTAATCCTCTCCGGTACAGCTTCCCCCCGCGAATACATCCAAAGACTAGGACGAATCTTGCGAAAAGGTAAAGCCGATAAGCAAGCCATCCTGTATGAGGTAATTAGTGAAGGCACCAGCGAAGAACGTGTCTCCGCCCGAAGACGCGGGGAAACGGTAGATATCAATAAAAATAAACCAGAACCGAGCAAAGTAGTTCAGCTACCAATTCAGTATAATGAATCTGTTGAGCCAGCCCGCAAAGTTGCCGAACCAAAACCAGATCCGCAACCACCAGATCCCGATGGTAAATTAAAGTATTAAGGTGATTTCCAACAGTAAATATACTCTTGGTTTTAGTTTCGGCTCCGCTCAACCATCGGTGGTTGAGCGGAGCCGAA
>JANXVE010000025.1 GCA_025351825.1 Chamaesiphon sp. 341R_metabat_111
ACTGTAAAACCCAATTGTTACTCAGTTTAAGACGATATAAGCTAATCGAATCGATTGCCAAGGCTGGAAAGAGCATTCTGTTGTCGATCGATAAAAATTTCTAATGAATTATTAAATTACATGGAGGTTTTCCGTTAACCCGGTTTTTGGTTCCAATGCTACTCGACCCCCTAACGTTGCTGTTCAGCGGCTGACGCTGGCGAAAATCCTAGCTTCGTACTACAAAAACTAGTGCGCGTCAACTAAACCGCTCCGCTAAAAACCAGCTAGGGGGGTTGAATTTAAGGTACTGTTATCGCGTCTATTTAGCCGCATCCGCACCGAGATTACCCAATTTCGGACTCCACCACAGCCCCTCCTTCCCCCGAAAATAGGCAACATCCTGATGCTTGGGCTTACTCCTAGCAACTGCATCCGAACACCGCAGCATCGACTTAGCTTGTCCATCCTTCATATAACCATATTCCTCCAACGGCTTTTGACAAACCGGACAAGGATGTTCGGTTAATTTCGCAGACGATGACCGCTCGGTCTTAGCCTGTGGCAACTGCCATTCACCAGCTCGATCCGACCAGAACAGCACCAATCCTTTCCCCTCGCCATCCTTACACCCATCCTCACATTTGAGAAAATAGCCCTTCTTTACCTTCTTCGTCGGTACTTTAGACATCGGCTTACTGCAAGTCGGACATTTAAAACGTGATTTCTCCAGCTCCTTACCCTGAAACGATCCATAGTCCTGCTCTGGTAAATTCTTAGTAGCCCTGGTTAATGCTGGCTCAAAATAGCTCCGGTTCCATTCAATCAGATAGCTTTGCCATTCCTGCTGACCCTTGGAGATTGCATCGAGTTGGGTTTCCATCCCTGCCGTAAATTCCGATTGAATCAGTTCTGGTAAAGCTTGAATCATAAAATCATCCACTTGCAATCCCATCACCGTCGGCTGTACCTTGCCCTTCACCAGCTCCACATAGTTACGCTGCTTGAGCGTAGCAATCGTCGGTGCATAAGTTGAAGGACGACCGATGCCTTTTCGTTCCATCAGTTGCACGAGCTTAGGCTCAGAATAACGTGGTGGTGGTTGAGTCTGCTTTTGCTCGTGACTGACGTTAGATGCAGTGAGCGGTTGTTGGGGTTGCAAGCTAGGTAATACCGCATCACCGCTAATATCCTTCCAATATTTGGCATAGCCTGCAAATTCCAGCATTTGACCTCTGGCTTGCCACTGGATCTCGCCAGACTGGGTAACGATCGTGGTTTTGCGGATTTGAGCGGGTTTACACTGAGAGGCAATCGATCTCATCCAAATCATCAGATACAGGGAAAATTCATCCTCGGAGAGCTGCTGCTTGAGTTCACTTGAAGCTTTAGTGAGATCCGTCGGTCTAACCGCTTCATGAGCTGCTTGGGCATCTTTGGAACTCTTTTGTTTGGCGACTTTACTCGGCACATTATCTTTATCGTGGGACAATAGCCACTCTCGTGCAGCCTTACAAAAGTCCTGACTGAGTTCGACCGAATCAGTCCGCATATAAGTGATTAACCCTGCCTCATAGAGCTTCTGAGCGATCGACATCGTATGTTCGGGAGAGAACTTCAACCGCGAACCTGCGGCTTGTTGGAGTGAGGAGGTGATAAATGGGGCGGGTGGCTTTTTGGGTGCAAGTTTACCTTCGATCGATTTAACTTGATGGGCGTTAACTTTGCCGATCTCGACTAACCTATCGGCTTCAGCTTGACTCAATACCCGCGTCGATTCAGCGGCTTTTTCGATCGCTCCAGCATCGTCGCTAGTTTCTTCATCTGTTGCTGGAGTGACAGCTTGAGTCGTGCCGTTGTAAAAGGCTCTAAATCCTTCGGCATAGTCTACAAATACCGACCAATAATCTTGGGGCGTGAAGGCTTGAATCTCTCGCTCTCGTTGGCAGACTAGATGGAGGGTTGCAGACTGGACTCTTCCGACGCTTTTCGCGCCATTGTTCAGTCGCCAGATTAGCGGCGATCCTTTGTAGCCCACCAATTTATCCAGACAGTCGCGACATCTACCTGCTTCGACTAGAGCCATATCTAGAGAGCGGGGAGAAGCGATCGCTTTTTTGACTGCGGACTCGGTAATTTCTTGATAGACAACTCGCTGGGGCTGCTTCAGCTTTAATACCTGAGCGATATGCCAACCGATGACTTCGCCCTCTCGATCGGGATCTGAAGCGATAAATACTCGATCTGCTCGATCGGCGGCGGCAATTAGTCCGGAGATCGTTTGCTTGGCTCTATCATCGCGGGGAATGTAGCGACAGTCGATCGTATTCGTACCCAGCTCAAAGCCCAGCGAACCATCTCCATCGTTGGCAAGTTGGCGAATATGCCCAATCGAAGCTTTCACATCCCAATCCGATCCGAGGATGCTTTTGAGTTTTTTGATCTTGCCAGCAGATTCAACAATCAGCAGGTTTCGCATAAATTAGATGATCATTTTTCATCGCTTTGTCAATTAATACTATCCTTCATACTAATTTCCGTCTTGCCCCGATTGCCACACTCGTAGGTGGCTCAATCGTTTTCACCATCTTACTAGAGCCATCAGGGAACCGTTCGTAGATAATCCCATTTTCACTTTCTAGAACACTATTTCCCGCAGCTAGTGACTGCCAATAAGCTTGAGTTACCGCAGACTCTGCCAGTTCGGGAATGTGTTCTTCTAAATAGTCAATTACTCGATCTTGCATTGAAGTTTTTGCCTACAATAAACTTGATATTTCCAGGGAGTATTTGTTCGTAAATCTCAAATACGAATCGATCTAAATCTTTTCATTAATGCTGGACGACTACTGTAGTCTGACTTGAGTTGCTCAAAGCGTTTGCTAAACTCAGGCAATCGTCCCTGCTGTTCTGCCAAATCGCGCAAATCTTTGAGTAAAGCAGTTGCCTCATCGTAAGGTTGAGATTGTTTAAATTCAATCAGCTTTACCACCCGTTCCCAGGTTTGGGCTTCCTTCGGTGCTAGTGCTGCTAATGCTTGATTCCGCTTTTTTCTGGCTGCATTTCGTTCTCGCTCTTGACGCTGCTCTTTCACCGTATTAGCGATTTCTTGTAGCTCCGATAATCGTCGGTGTCCTGGAACTGATTGAGGTGTAAATTTCCCCGCTCCAGCCAACTCTTTCAATCGATTAATCAATTGTAAGTCAGCATGAGGTTCGCGCCGCACGAGTTTGAGTAAGAATTTTTGCTTCTCCGTTTCCGTCAGCGCAGATAGCCAGCCTTCCAACGGTGAATCCTTACCCGTTTCTCGATTCGGACTTTCCAGAGCCGCAGCCGCAACCAAATCAGAGTCGAGTTCTACCAGTTTGATAAATTCCTTCAGAGCAGGTGAAAGCTGGCTCAGATTCGCGGGAATTGGTGGTTCGACTGGATCTTCATCTAGTGCATCTCCCGCCAGTGTAGGAGCCACTCGCAGCCAAACTAGATACAGCAACCGTAAATCGCCACCCAACAGATCGTCACGCAGCGGTAACAATTCTGGCAACCAGCCTTCACCTTCCACCCAGCCTGATAAACCCTCCTCCTCATGGATTTCAATATTTAGGACAATATATTTGGCTGTTTGGGTAATAGTTATCGCATCCGGTAGATCGTATGGTTGAAACCATTTTGGATTGACAATCGCTTTTGGGAAGCGAAATATTAGTTGCCAAGTACCCCAGTTAGCGATATAAAACATGGCATCGAAGTATTTCGTCAATACCTCTTCTGGTTTATTATGAAAACTGCCATAGTTATAGAGAAAAATTGCCTGAGTTGGTGTCAGCTTCACTCGACTCGATAGTTCTTTAATCTCCGCCTGTTCCTTCGGTGTTAGTGGCCTATCGATCGTCTGAAATTCGTAATATTGATATTCACTCATCTGCTACTATACCTACCTGCATGGGGAATGAAATAATCATTTCTCGATCACCTTCAAGATCGAATGTCCAAAACTTAAATTCCTTACTGATTCGATCGACAACCTTATATTCGGCGATTGTCTTCATTGTAAAACTAGTTATCAGTGAAAAGCCTTTGCTATCTTCATCTGTGCTCACTACGATACTTTTTATATTGTTCGTTAACTCAGATGCTGCCGATCTCAATTTATCTAGATTGCTGACAGTTGGGGGCGTTGAAACCTCAATAGTTACTCGGACATTCATATTAACTCACTCCCATTTGTTTCATTGCTTTCCACAGATTAATTCGCCGTTTATGCGCCACTTTCCACTGAGCCAAGAGAGTTTCATAGTCTTGTGGTGATAGTTCCTTCAATGCAACCATCCACTGAGCGTGTTTGGTGTACTCAGCATTTTGGACTAACTCCGGTTTCGGCACAAATTGATGAAGATTGACTTTCCAATAATTCATCACCACATCGAACAAATTATCGGGTGCAGATGCTTTTAGATACTCTCGTCGAGATTCATCACTTTGAGTAGAAAATCCTTTAGGGTGAATCACTACTAGATAGAATTGAGGATAGCTAGATTGTCCTTGATGATAGATCTCCGTCAAATCTTTAGTCAACAATCGCAGTCGATCGTAATTCTCGCCTAATTGAGTTTTATCTCTAGGTAGATGATCCAGCCATTGAGTTATTTGTGATTGAAACCAATTTACACCTTTTTGACGATTGTCTACACTTTCAATCAACCAATGAAGCCACCAACTATCGACTTTTTTCCAGCTATAAGAGTTAGTTCGACTCACGACATAATCTTGCCAGGATGTAAACAAAGCTTGACGAGTAAATTCTGATAGAGAAGTTTCAACAAAAGCAGCAAACATCTTTGACCAATTAAACCATCGATCGATCCCTATTTGTTGGATTTCTAGTGCATTAGCTCGTTCGGTTTGATTTAATCCCCATGCTGTTTGCTGATAGTATCGTAGCAACATATTAATATTTGCTGAATTGCCATCATAATATAATCCCTGAATCGCTATCAACATAGAAATTTCTGGTATCCAGGCTACATCACTGTGAGTGGATTTCAGTAATGAACTGAGTGTTTCTTCGATCGCTACCAAACTTTCTGAATAATTCTGTTGATTCAATAATTCCTCAATAATCAGCAACCCATTTTGCCACTGTTGCGGAATTGTTGTTCGCAATTCTTTTAGGTAGCGATCTGGTGCATATTGCTCGATCGAATGCAAATAAAACTGTTGCCAACAAGAATGTATATTTGCTAGTACACTTTTCCAAATAGCCGTTTCTTTGTTTGCGGTTAATCCTGCCAAGATAATTTGCCGATCTGCTTCAGATAACTGAATTAGAAACTCAAAAACTGTATCACTATCTAGTTGTATTTCCTCGAATTGCAGAGTGTACTCGCGAGTACACTCTGCAAACTGAAAAGCATCTTGTCCTTGATGCCGAATATTTAGCCATTCTCCTTGCAATAAACAATCAGTTAAATGCTGCTCTAAACACAATCTATCAATTTCCATCCAATCTGGAATGCCTGAAGTAACATCTGTTTCTGCTTCCAGAAGTGCTGTGACAAAATCAGGTTCTGGACTAAATTCATGCTCGAAGGCGATTTTGATTAGCGGTTGCATTTTATTGGCAACACTCTCTAAATCTTCAATAAATGTAGTCGTGTCAAAGTAAGGTTGTTCCCAATCAGCTTCTCGAACAATATATTCCCCTTCCTCTTCCGCAGCTTCGCAGACAATTGTATCCCACTCTCGCCAAAGCCCAGACCAAATCTCAGCCTGTTTTGCCAGAGAAACTGTTTCTATCACAGTCGATTTCGTTGCGGCTTGAAGCGATGGTAGATCGACGATTTGTCTGACAGTTTGTTGGGTGTCTGCCGGAAGTTGGGAGATAGCTTGTTCCTTTAATTCAGAAGATAAAACTCCTAATAATGCATCAAGTAATAGAGTAATTTCTGGTTGAGTTAAAGCCTTGAATAACTGATTCGATTTGCTTGGATTCTCTGAATTCTGTTTCGACATTTTGTCCCTAATATTACTCAATCACATCAATTAATTCTTACCTTGCTAGCTCAACGATCCAAATCCCAGATCGATCGTAAAAATCAACCCCAAAATCAACCTCACAATTCACCTGACGACTAACCACACAACCAGTATCCCCCAACAACAGCCCCAACCACAAATCTACCAGATTCAACCCCAACTTTTGCTGCAACTCCACCAACAACATCTCCCCACATTCCACCATCACCCCCCGAATCCGACTCGCCCACAGCTCAATTTCCTCCCCATGAGCATTCCCCATCACTGCTTGAATCATCGCTTCAGCCGCCACCTCATCCGCCTCCACCCCCAACTTAATCACAGACTGTCGCTCTGATGGATAGTCATGCTCCACTTCCAAATACAGATGCTCATCCCGCAAAATAAAGGTAGAACGATATAGATGCGCCCAGAGTTCATCTGGTAAAACTGGCTCCTTAACTGGTAAATAAGCCACAGCAATCTCAGTTAAAATTGTCTCCGCCCGAACTCGATAGATCTCCGCAATCTCCCCAACCGCCCGCGCCCCATCAACCAGATTCAACCCATCCAAATGACCGCACAGTTCGATAAACTCAACAGTAGCAGGTTCCGCTTGAGCAACCGCCAGAATCTGCCACAAATCTAGCTCTAATTGTTGTGGCATCGAGGACAATCCAAGATTGGACATTGAGATGGATGTAACTCCACCTTATTTGCAAACTTAGTAATTTCTACTCCCAACTCACCAGAACAAGCCTTCAAAATCTCCTCCATCACCTCCACCACCTGAGCCGGAGACAAACCCAAACAGTGCATCGGTTGTACCATCAACACCTTGCCCTTATCGCTCTGCCAAACTTCTGCTGCGATCGCATGTACTGGAGCATCCTGCCGTTCTCGATAGAAAATCACACTAGCCGCGAACCCCGTCGGAATATTAACCGCAATCTCAACAATATTACTCGCACCCAATCGCTTCGCCTTGCGTTCTAGCGACAACTTGCCACGATTGCGGTGATAATGCCGTCTAGCAGGGCAAAGTTTACTGTCCCAGCAAGACTTCAACTTAGCCTCATCATTACCGACCTTGGAGCATTGAAAGCAATTGTGGGGGACTTTAGTGGGCACGATCTTACCAAACCTCAGAACGACTAATCGGGTTCATGTTCTGGCTCTGAATAATCACACTCATTACAACTAACTGTATTGGTTTCATCAATTCCGAAACTATTGCTACCGCAAACTGGGCAACAAACTTCCAATTGTTCTAGTAAATCTTGTTCTTCCATCATTTATTCTTCCCTCAATACATATCGCCTAACAACAATAAAATTTCTTAGACGATCTCGTTTATTCATATCAACTTTGGCGGATGCTCGTCCAATTTAACCCACATAGCCCTTGCCCGCATCAAAGCTGGACGATTCATCTGTAATCCAGCGATTGTAGCTCGACCAACCCCTGTTAATCCGCTCATTTCCGTCCCAATTTCACTCCAGGTAAAATGTTCGCTCCAAACCTGCTCCTGGGGATGAAATAACGCCAACGTTTCACCGCTTTCTGGATCGATAGCAGTCTGACGATCTCCCTTTTGGCGATTACAAGATGGACAGGCAAAACAAAGATTGTCAAATATCGTTTCTCCACCAACTGCCAGCTACCGTGTATACACAAGTCGAATTTGACCGAGTTTCCATCCTTCAAAGATCGACTCAAATCGCCTCAGACCATTAACTAAGGTAGGCATACCAGGGGGTGTTTGGGAGCGAAAACCCGACCATCCTCCCAGCCGAGCC
>JANXVE010000080.1 GCA_025351825.1 Chamaesiphon sp. 341R_metabat_111
AGGCTGTGAGCAAAGTATGAGTTTTGCGAGAGCTGCCACTACCAAGTTCGATCAATTCACAGGCTCCGGTGAGGGCAATGATTTCCGAGACGTAGGTTTCGAGGATTGCTTGCTCGGTGCGGGTGGGATAGTATTCAGGTAGATCGGTAATTTGCTCAAATAGTTCGGAACCTCGATCGTCATAAAAGTACTTACATGGCAAAGTTTTCGGGGTTTGAGTCAATCCCTGAATCACGTCACTACCATCATCGATCTTGGGCAGATCGGTACTGAGATTAATCCATCGAAGTCGATCGGTTGCGGGAATTTGAGTTTGCATATAAGATTCGATATCGATCGATTGCGGTGGGTGCTGGAATGAGTTTGTAGTCTATCTACATTAGAAATCTTATACCTAAATTAAAACAGGTGGGTATTCCCTACTTTCTCGATGCTTGTCTTGGCTATCATCCCCATTTTGCTTACTGGTCGATCGATCCAAATGATCTAACAACTAAGCGAGAAGGGCTTTGGAATGAAGATGGGTACGCTAAAATTAAGGTGACGATTACCTATCGCAACCAATTCAATCCGGTTTATGTAGCTGATGAATATCTGATTAGTGCCCACGTAAACAAGGCTCAATGTGGAGACAACAAAAGAATTTCTGAATCTATGAAGGATGATTTGAGGGCGCGAGGGGCAATTTTTGATGATGCTCCAGGAGATCGACCTGAATCTCGAACTCTAATTCCTCGCTAATATTGATGGAAATTCAGTTATGTCTTGATGTTGTAAATATCCAAGTTCTCACGAGCATTAATATTGAATTTTATGCCTACTTCTGTTTCTAAAGATATATTAATTTCCTGATGTGAAATATCATTAATTTGTAGGCTGACAATTTCAGCCATTTGACAATCTGCGTTACCAGTAAGAAATAATCGATCTCCTAACTTCAATTTGCTGTTATTAATTCTAGCGACTCCTGCTTGAGGGTTTTTAAACCATTCGCTAATCTTCCCGATTTTCATAACGTGCCCCTGTTTTTCTTGTTTGAGCAAAAGTTGATAGGTGGCCAACTCAGATAGAGATTCACAGATCATTTCAACAAAGTCGCATAGTTGTAACAACTCATCAACACCAAGAATAATATTAATCGAGATCGCATGAGCCGCATTGTTTCGATAGTCTATTAGCTCTCTTAGCAAACCTTCTGCGGTGTTTTCTTGAATGACATCTCGGATAAAGGTTTTGACATTACGACTATTTTTTACCCAATCCCATCCATTTTGACAAATACCAGCATTTTTTAGCAATTCATCTAAATCTTCTTTCCGCAAATTGCGATCGTGAAGGATAAATGCATCGGTTAATAGTTCATATGGTTGAGCATCAATAACACCACAATATAGTTTATGGATCGTTGACTCTAAAGATAACTCATTAAACCTTTGCTTATTTCTCTCTTTCAGTATTCTACTTATATTATCGATATGAGTTTCCTTGATTCGCTCATCTAAATTAGAGTATTTGGGGACTAATCTCGGTAATTCTTTAATCCATTCTGTGATTAAATCTTCAACAAAACTCTCGTAAATAGCATAAAGTCTAGTTACAGCCGCACAATTTTCGTAACTAAGCCATTCTCTATCAGTTGGAATGACTTCTATCAATTCTTTAAATAAAGGTGAATGATCGATCTCATTTGCCGCTCTGCTTGCCAAATCTCTGATCTTTTCATTTAGCTTGATACTTTGACGAATAATGTCTAAATTTGGCTTGATCTTGTCTGACAAATTATAAAAGATTGTCGATCGCATATCTAGTCTTTAGCTACACGATCTAGCATTTGACTAAATAGCTCGATCCGCTTTTGAGTACCTGCTTTAGTAGAACCTTCTCCAGTGAATAATTTATAGTTTGTTTTGTCAGACAGTAACATTTTAGTTGCCTCTATTACTTGTTTTTTTCTTTGAATTAACTTTTCTCTATTATCTAAGTTATAACTACACCCGACCATTACCGCATCATAATATTCTTTGTAAGAACGATTCGACCATTCTTGCTTATTAATGTCAAATGGTTTGAATAATTTTTCGCCATAGATGCCATCGGCTAGGTTTATAGTTTCAGAGAAAATATTTCCTAGAAAATCAATGTCTTCCTGCTTAAAAGTCGTTGTTTTTCTCATATAGCTATCGAGGAAATCTATCTTTCTATTTCTAAATTCGCTAGCATGACGGAGCGCAAAGAATCTCAAAATTAATTCGATATCTTCCATTTTTTTGTATAGATTATTATCGATTAACTCTGGATCGTCATCATGACTAGGAATTCCCCACGCTTTGGTAAAAATGGAATTTCTTGATAGGCTAAATAGCAAATCATTAAAATCACTAGACAATAAACAGTTACGAACCTCTTGTTTACTAAGTTTTACACCACCAGTATTGATTCGCTCAAAAGCAATTTGCTTGAGTAAGGCAGCTTCTTCTGGATCGGCAGCAGATTCAGTGATTAATGTTATGGTTGAAATCGAACGTCGATCGATACCAGCTTTGATTTGAGATGGCAACTCACTATAGCTAAGACCATTTAGTTCCGTCCAAAATTCTAGCCCGATTAGCTTAAATTTATTATGATAGAAATCATATAGTGTTGTCAGTCTTTGCTGTCCATCAATGACCTCATACGAGTTGTATCTAACTTCATATAAAATGATTGGTAGAACTGGAATATTCATCAAAAAAGATTCTATCAGTCTTGATTTTTTCTCGTCATCCCATCTCTTTCTTCTTTGATACAGAGGTTGAATATTTAAGTAGTCAGGCTTATCGATCGCATTGACTAAAGTTAGTAATTTCTCTCTGTTCATCTCGGTGATTACTCTTCTCTCACCCTTACTATACTTATCGTTAATTTCTGATTCAGAATATGTCGATCGTGTCTTTTCTGCTTTCTCCTTAATCCACATACCTCTTTCGCTAGGTGAAAACATTGTGTCTGAAGGTATGGTTAATCCAGTAGCCATGACATTTTTACCTCAAGTTGCTGCTAACCGCGAGCTTTATCCTCATTATACCCAAATGAAAAAGGTGGGCTGATGCCCACCTCGATCTCAAAATTAAAGTTATTGATTAACCCAAGACTTCTTTCGCTGTTTTCACAACATTATCGACGGTGAAACCGAATTTCTCCATCACAACGCCACCTGGAGCCGAAGCACCAAATCGATCGATTGTAACCAAACCACCATCGATACCGACAAAGCGGTGCCAACCTTGGCTGCAAGCTGCTTCGACTGCTACTCGTTTGGTGACGGATTTAGGTAGGACAGACTCTTTGTAAGCTGCGTCTTGCTCGTCGAATAATTCCCACGATGGCATGGAGACGACGCGGACTTTCTTGCCTTCGGTGGTGAGCTTTTCGGCGGCGGTGACGCAGAGCATTACTTCGGAGCCAGTACCGATCAGGATGATGTCGGGGGTGCCTGCGGAGTCTACGATCGTGTAAGCTCCTTTGGCTACGCCAGCGATCGAGGTGCCTGGTAGGTTAGGTAGATTTTGACGGGAGAGGGCGAGGAGAGTCGGATCGGTTTGGTTGGCTTTTTCGATCGCTACTTTGTATGCGCCGGATGTTTCGTTGCCGTCGGCGGGACGAATGACGGTGAGGTTCGGAATTGCCCGTAAGGAGGCAATAGTCTCGATCGGTTGGTGCGTGGGGCCATCTTCACCCTGCCCGACGGAATCGTGAGTCATCACCCAGATTGAACCCGCTTTGGATAGGGCGGAGAGGCGGATGGGTGCGCGCATGTAGTCAGAGAAGATCAGGAAGGTTGCGCCGTAGGGAATCAAGCCGGAGTTGTGGAGGGCAATCCCGTTACAGATCGCACCCATTGCATGTTCGCGGACACCGAAGTGGACGTTGCGATTTTGGTACGCACCTTTTTGGAAGTCACCGGAGGTTTTGATTTCGGTGAGGTTGGAGTGGGTGAGGTCAGCGGAACCGCCGATTAAACCTGGAAGGACGGCTGCTAGTTTGTTGAGACAGATTTCGGAGTGCTTGCGACTAGCTACTGCGCTATCTGCGGGGGTGTAGGTAGGCAAGACGCTATCCCAACCAGCCGGAAGTTTGCGGGAGGTCAAAGATGTGAAATCGGCTGCTTCGGTGGGATATTTGCTGGTGTAGCTGGCTAGAGTCGCATTCCACGCGCTTTCGGCTTTGGCACCGTTGGCGATCGCTTCGTGCATGTGGGTGACTGCATCAGCAGGCAATTCAAAGGGAGCATATTCCCAGCCGAGGTATTCGCGGGTGAGTTTGATTTCTGCTTCACCCAAAGCGGCACCGTGAATCCCGGCGGTGTTGGATTTATTGGGGGAACCGTAACCGATGATCGTGGTGACTTTGATCATCGTTGGTTTGTCGGCGACTTTCTTAGCAGCAGCGATCGCGGCTTCAATTGCAGCTAGATCGGTGTTGCCATCTTTGACGTGGATCGTATGCCAGCCGTAAGCGTCAAACCGAGCGGATACGTCTTCGGTAAAGGCGACATCGGTGGAGCCATCGATCGAGATATGGTTATCGTCATACAGCACGATCAGTTTACCCAGTCCCCAGTGTGCCGCGATCGAAGCTGCTTCACCCGAAATTCCTTCCATGTTGCAACCATCACCGACGATCACATAGGTATAGTGGTCAACCAGAGTAGCGTCAGGCTTATTAAATTTCGCGGCTAAATGCGCTTCAGCCAGTGCTAAACCAACGCCATTTGCAATCCCTTGACCGAGGGGGCCAGTAGTAACTTCAATTCCAGCAGTTTCAAAGTTTTCAGGGTGTCCAGGTGTGCTGGAACCCCACTGTCGGAACTGTTTGATATCTTCAATGCTGACGCTATCATATCCGGTGAGATAAAGCAGCGCGTATTGCAACATCGAACCATGACCAGCCGACAATACAAACCTGTCACGGTTGAACCATTGGGGGTTCTTGGGGTTGTGCTGCATGAATTTTTGCCACAGCACATACGCCATCGGAGCCGCACCCATTGGTAAACCTGGGTGTCCAGATTTCGCTTTTTCGATCGCATCAACAGCGAGGAAACGAATAGAATTAATAGCAAGTTGGTCTAAGGATTGAGCAGCTACAGGCATGATATATGTAATTTAAACTACTGACTAGTTTCGGCGCAGGTAGACAAGTGCAGGATTGGTATCGTCGCATTTATCATTGCAATTGTTAACTATCATCCCATCTGGTGGAAGGATGAGCAAGAACTTTTAGCTGCACAAATGGCAATAATCACTAAATCAATAGCTAAATCCATAAGTTTGCGTTCGATCCGATCTGCTGCGCTATCATCTGTCATCCGCCAGAGCCGCAATCAGCATCGAAAACATGACTCGGCGATCGATTATACTAAAGTAAGATATTCTTACTTTATGCCGATCGGAGGTTAGAGATGCTTGCCAAGCTAACAGCTAAAAATCAGCTTACTTTACCAAAAAGTATTACCAACGAGATCGCGCCAACCGAATATTTTGATATTAAGGTTGAAAATGGGCAAATCATCCTTACACCAGTCAAAATTCACCCCACCGATGCCGTCCGCACTAAATTAGCAGCTCTAGATCTCAGCGAACAAGATATTCTTGATGCGGTAACTTGGGCACGATCGCCTCAGGATCTGGTGTTATGACACAGCCGATCCGAGCTGTAATTGATACCAATATTCTGCTGTCCGCACTAGTTTTCAGTAGCGGTAGCTTGAGTCGATTTCGTCAGCTCTGGCAAAATGAAGCTTTTAAGCCACTAGTTTCCAAGCCAACCGTGACTGAGCTGATCCGAGTGCTAGCTTATCCTAAATTCAAGCTGACCCCGATCGAACGAGAGGACTTACTGGCAGACTATTTACCCTATTGTGAGACGGTACCGCTGCCGATCGAGCTGCCTCAAATCCCACCATGTCGAGATCCTTATGATGAGCCATTTCTACAGCTAGCACTGTTTGGGCAAGCGGAATATCTAGTAACTGGAGATCGCGATTTATTAAGTCTTGCAGATGCTTTCGATCGTCCGATTGTCACTGCTACACATTTTTTAGATCTGTTTTAATTTGTGAGGAGACGGACAGATTTGCTTTGTATTAGAGCCTAAAGCCTAAAAGCTAAAGCCGAAAGCCTTTCCTAAAGCCTTTATTAAAAATCATCTCTATCTCTTCCCTTTCCCCCTACTATCTGGTATTACTAGCGACAGGATAGTCGATCGCACAAATTATGAACATGCCAAAATACGATAGTATCTTCAATTCTGAAGAAGAGTATACCGAAGAGCCATTGAATGAAGCTGAGGGTTTGGCATCGATCGTGCTAATTGCTGCGCTGGCAGATAATCCTAAGGATTTGGTCGCGCCGGATTTATTTCTAGATATCCTGGCGGATTTTGATTTATATGTAGAGTATTCTGAAGAAGATTTGTTGTCGATGGTCGATCGATTGACGGGTATTGCCGCAAGTTATGGACTAGGAGCATTATTTAATGCTGCGGATGAAGCGATTCCTGATGATTTGGTGCCTGATGCTTATGCTGCGGCGATCTTGGCAAAGATGGATCCTGATACTGGGGAAATTCCGGCTCGATCGCAGGTATTTTTGAAGGAGCTACAAGCTGTGATGGATATTGATGATGAGGAGGCTGCTGAAGTGGTGGCGGAGGTTCAGAAGAGTTTTGAGTCGGGTACAGATAGTGGGAATGCTTGAGATTTAGATGGTCGGCAGTGCTAGTGAAAGCGTAGATCTCTGGGTACCCATGAAGGGCACCCCTACAGGTTAATTATGTAGGGGTGTCCCTTATGGGTACCCAAAGATCGACGCTTTTACCAATATATTTTGATTGCTAGCCATTTGAATCAGTCACTATTGACTAATTCAAATGGCTGACAAGCTGTTTATTTCCTGCTGGTTTCATAATCGAGCGATCGAGTCCCAGCAACAAGATTTGCAATGGTTCTAGACCATTTTCTTGGGGAACGATCGCCATGTGGCTGACAAAGCTGAGTTGATTGACTTCGCGATAGGCGAGGGGAATCTCGCGAATCATCTCAGGTTCGATATCGAGTAGTTCGGGGGCGGTTTTAACTGGTAAGCCGCAGAGTTCGCCAGCTTGAGTATGAAATAAAATTAGGAATTTGGAAGAATCTTGCTGCGGATCGATCGTGGTGAATTTTTGGCGCAAATCTACAATGGTGAGATTTTGGTTTCCAAAATTAATCATCCCAATTCCATCTTTGAGAATAGCTCGATCTGTCGGATACACGATCGCTTTCTCAACTGCTTCGACGGGTAATGCAAACCGATATTGAGACATGGATGTCTGTTCGATATTCGCCAGTGAGAATACGACTGTGCGAATGGTATCAGTATCATCGTTGATGCTGGATAATCGTTTGGGGATGGGGGTGGTTAGCATTTTAATTAGGCTTTAGGGGTTAGGCTTTAGAGAGGCGTTAGGGTTTAGTTCAAAAAGAGATCTGTAGGTTGGGTTGAAGAATGAAACCCAACGCACTCAACCAGTATTGAGGTGGATGTTGGGTTTTGCTACGCGCAACCCAACCTACAGATCTAACAACCCAATTCTCAATTCTCAATTCTCAATTAATCTACACCCCTACTGGCTGTTCTAACTTAGCAACAATATCTAATAGATCCTTCTCAGATTGGGGCTTGGTGAGGTAATCTTTGGCACCTAGAGTCATTGCTAATTGACGATGTTTTTGACCACCGCGTGTGGTGAGCATAACGATCGGAATTTGGGACAACTTGGGATCTTGGCGGCAATGGCTGAGGAATTCAAAGCCATTCATTTGCGGCATCTCAATATCGCACACTACCAGTCGAATCCGAGGATGTTCTTGGAGCTTTAATAATCCTTCGCGACCATGACCCGCTTGGATTACTTGGCAACCAGCTTTGGTGAGAGAGCGAACCAAGCTTTGACGCTGAACGAGGGAATCATCGACGATTAGTACCTGCAATTGTTTGCCTGGTTTAGCTGGGTTGCGGTTGGCAATTTCCTCTAGCTTTTCGGCTACTTCGACGGGGACTCGATCTGCTGCTGGAGCTAGGGCAGGGCGTGCTACCTGTGGTAGTGCTGGCAAGTTCGAGGGAGTGGTAGAAGTTGAGGTATTTGTGCTAACTCGCCCTAGTAATTCGACTGGATCGATCGCCAGTGTCAGACTACCATCACCCAGAACGCTATAACCTTGGATATAGCTGGGCATTCCAAAGGTTTGACCGAGGGATTTGACGACTAGTTCTTGCTCGACTAAGATGCGGCTGACTTCGAGACAGACTTGTTCGTTGTCAATATCGAGGAGAAGTAGAGCGTTAGTGGCGTTTTTGGCTTTAGTGGGAAAGAGATTTGTGGCTGTTTCGTTGGTGCCAATCTCGCACTGGTAGTCGATCAGACTATTGACGGCATAAATCGGGATCAGCTTGCGCTCTTCACCGTCACCCCACTGGAGAAATTTGGATGTACCGCCTGTAAATAAAGATTGAGTTTTAATCCGATCCGCTGGTGGTAATAGTACCTGGCTAATTGACTCAGAGCGCAAGGCGTATACGGATCCTGCTGATTCACAAATCATTAATCGAGTTGTGGTCAGATTGAGCGGGAACTGCATCACAAAGGTGGTACCTTTGCCGAGGACAGATCGAACATCGATCGTGCCGTGTAAGGCCCCAATCCGGTCACGGACGACATCCAAACCGATGCCGCGACCTGAAAGATCGTTTACTTTTTCAGCGGTGGAGAAGCCTGGTGCGAACATGATTTCGGCGAGTTCGGCTTCGGTGGCTAGATGGCTGGGATCTAGTAAGTTCATATCGATCGCCCGTTGCCGGATTCTGACCCAGTTTAAGCCTTGTCCATCGTCGCTAACTTCAATTTTGGTGCGATTGCCTTGATGGTAGGCTTTGATGGTGAGTTTACCAGTTTCGGACTTGCCTTGAGCTGCGCGGACTTCAGGAGCTTCGACACCGTGATCGTAAGCATTCCGAACTAGATGCAGCAATGGATCGTAGAGTTTTTCAGCAATGATTTTGTCGATCGAAACTTCACTCCCGATTAGCTCTAACTTGGCAGGTTTGCGATGGGAAGCGATCATCTGCTGGAGTAGTCGGGGGAAGCGATTGAGGACGGTAGAAATCTCTACCATCCGAGCTTCAAACAGTTCTGATTGAGCTTCGGCGAGCAATTGTTTGCGTTTGCCCAAGGTCATCCGCGATTTTTGGGTCATCTCGAATAATGTGCTAACTTTGATGCCCAGATCGGTGATGTCGTCGGTGAAATTTTGCAACAGGATGCTCAATTCACTGTAGACATCAAGTTCCATGCTATCAAAATAAGAGCTGAGTTCGACAGCCTTTTTATTTTTCTTACCTCTGGTTTTAGCTGTGCGACGGGAAGCAGATTTTGACCGTTCACCGAGCAAGGTATTGTTATCAGCCCAGTCATTTACGAGCCGGAGTTTCTGCTCACAGCGACGATATTGTTCGACAGTTTCTTGCGCCATTGCTTGCAACTGTTCGGAGCGGAGATATTGTTGATTGTCATCAATCAATAGTTCACCAATGGTATGGCTGAGACGTTCGAGTTGGACAGTGGCAACTCTGACACTTACTAGTGGTTCGGCTTGAGCTTCACGTTCGGTGGCTGGATTTTCCTTGGCGTTATTTGCTGCCACCTGGAGTTCCTCAGCCATCGATCCTGGATGTTCGAGGGAAATTGACCCGAAGATTCGATCGATCCCAGATCTGGCAGTTAGAGCCAGAGTGGAGCTAGTCGGAGATTCAATTAGTTCGATCGGATATTCACGCTGAGTTAGAGCTAGATCGATTGATTCTGCTTCAAAGAAAGAACTAACTTCGATAATTTCCAAGTCATCGTCAACTATTGCAACTGAATCATCGATCTCTGAAACTGAGTTACTAGTATCGACTAATGATAACCAATCTTCACTCGCAGATGCAGTACTTGAATCTGTGACTTCTACAGATACTTCTGGAATTGAATCATCGACTAATGACAACCAGTCTTCGCTAGTAGAGGTAGTACTTGAATCTGTGACTTCTACAGATATTTCTGGAGTTAAATCATCGACTAATGACAACCAGTCTTCGCTAGTAGAGGTAGTACTTGAACCTGTGACTTCTACAGATACTTCTGGAGCTGAATCATCGACTAGCGATAACCAATCCTCACTTGCAGATGCAGTAGTTGATTCTACCTTGTCGCTACTAACTGAATCATCAAATTCAGCCAATGATAACCAATCGCTAGCATCATCCACAGAGCTGAATTGCACTGATGATAAATCCCCAGAATGTTCAGTCCAAGCATCTAGTTCTGATGATACCTGACCCCCGACAGAGCGATCTCCACCAATAATCGCAATTTGGGCTTGCTGAAAATTGGCCAGAGCGATGGGTGCGAGTTCTAAGGCTCTGGCTGGGTGGCGATCCAATGCTGAGAGGGTGGTGGTGGCAATTGCCGCAATTCCTGGCAGACTATAGGATCCACCTAATTCTAATAAAAATTCGGCTAGCGATCGCAGACTTTCACTCACTTTACCAGCATTTTTACTGGCGATCGCGGTAGCTAGATCTTGGAGATCTTGGGGGATACTATCGGTAAAAATTGAGCCAATTACGTCGAAGCCGAGTTCGGCGGCGGTAGGTAGGGGTGTTTCCCGTCCAAAGAAGTCGCCTAAATGATCCTGAAGCTTGGCAAATAATGTCGCCGTCCGTTCGAGGGTAGCTGCTTCGTCGTAGGGAATGCCTGCGAGTAACGCACTCAAGGGGTCATATAGGCAATCGTAGCCCTCCAATAGCAGCGAACCCAGTTCCGCATCAATTTCTAGTTCGGCTGGGTAGAGAGCCTGGAAGACATCTTCCAAGTGATGGGCGATGGTTTCGATCGTCTTGAACCCACAATTGGCGGCACTACCCTTGATGGTGTGTGCAGCCCGCATCAGGGTATGGACGCGCTCGATCGTTTTTTCTTCGACTAGTACGACTAGCGTTTCTTCGATGGTTTGGAGTAGTTCCGCCGCTTCGATCTCAAAATATCGATCGAGTGACTCTTGAAAATCTTGATCGTCGGTGGTCATGGGGGTTGGGGGTTGGGAGTTTGGGGTTGGGGGGGGAGGCTTTAGGCTTTGGGCTTTAGGCTTTGGGGGAAAGAAAGGCTTTGGGCTTTGGGCTTTAGGGAATGTGGAAGTTAGCGTTTGGAGATTAGGGAATTCAACCCTAATCTCTAACCCTAAAGCCTAAAGCCCAAAGCCTAATCCCTAACCCTAGTCCACCTTAAAGCGACTAACGCTAGTCTCTAACACCTCAGAGGTGGTAATCAACTGTTGGCAAGACTGGGCGATTTGGGTGGCACTGTCAGAGGTGAGGTTGGCAATCATTGCTACATCAGTCATTACTTCAGTCAGTTTTTGGGACTGTTTGTTTTGAGTGTTGGCTGATTTACCGATCTCTTTGACGAGTTCGCTGATTTGGCTAGTTGCTACTACGATCTCGCTGAGACTTTGGCGGGTTTCGTTGACCAGGTTGGTACCTTGAACGACTTGGGCGATGCCGATTTCCATTGCTTCGGTTACGTCGTTGGTGTCGATCCGGATTTCGTCTACCAGCCGTTCGATTTCAGTGGTAGCGTTGGCAGATTGATAAGCCAGAGAGCGAACCTCATCGGCTACTACCGCAAATCCTTTACCATATTGTCCGGCGCGGGTTGCTTCGATCGAAGCGTTCAGGGCCAGCAGGTTGGTTTGGGTAGCGAAGTTTTCAATCAGGTTGACTACTTTGGAGATCTTTTGGAAGGTTTCACCCAAGCGTTTGATTTTCTTGGCGGTGGTTGATACGGTCGAGCGGATTTCGAGAATCTCCTCTACAGTGTTTTCCATCAAGGCATCGCCAGTTTGGACGGTGCGGTTAGCGGATTGAACTACTAGCTCGACCTTTTGGGCGAAGTCGGAAACTTCTTGACTGGAAGCCGCCATCAAGTCTACCTGGATCAAGGCTCGATCGAGTTGTTCGAGTTCTTGTTCGGCTTGAGCGGAGAGGTTGTTGACCAGCATGTTGTTTTCGATCGAAGTCGTACTTACGCTGGTTGCAGCGGTTTGGACTTGGCGCACCAGTTCCCGCAGGCTTTGAATCGTGGTGTTGTAACCATCGGCGATGGTGCCGATCTCGGTTTCAGATAGGGGCGCGCGGACGGTGAGATCGCCTCGGAAGGATGGTCCGATCGCTTTGAGGACGCGGAGAGCTTCTGATTCTAGTTCTTGGCGGTTGGCGCGTTCTCGATCGACGATTGCCGATAGTTCTTGCTCTTGAACCTTAACCCGATCCAGGTATTCAGCAAGCTGGAGGGCGACACCGATTTGGAGGGCAACTTGCTCGATTACCGCTCGTTCGGAAGCATCCCAAATGCGGGGACCATCGTTTTGATAGACTCCGAGCAGTCCCCACAGCACACCACCTTTGAAAATCGGGGCGAGAATGTAGGCTCTGGCTTGATATTTTTCTAGTGATTGAATGTAGCAATCAGGGAAGTTTTTGGTGTAAATATCATTAACGGCGGTGGATTTTTGACCCTTGGCATATTTACCACCTTTAGTATTTTGGAGGTAGGTATCTTCTTCGGTGATGTCTTTTTCCGACCATTTCCGCAGCAGACAGCGATCGTTACCAGTCCGATTGCCACTGAGTACGGAATCTCTATCCTGATCGACGAGGAGGGAAACCCAGCCACTACCGACGGATTCGGCAACGACTTGACCACTCCAGTCAGGGTTGAACTGATAAACTACAGATCGATCGGCTTTGGAAGCTTGGCGGATTTCTTGGACGACGCTAGAGAAGACATCATCAACTACGAGTGACTGACGAATTCGATCGGCAATTCGATTGATGGTTTGCTCTTGATCCGCACGTTTTTGAAGCTGTTTGATATAGTCGATTTGCTCCATCGCAATTCCGACTTGCAGACCCATCTGGCGGAGAGTTTCGACTTCTTCTTCCCGCCATTTGCGGGTACCAGTATTTTGGTATGCCCCAATCAGTCCCCACAGTTTCCGGTTGGCACCGAAGACTGGTGCCAGCATGTAGGCTCTGGCTTCAAACTGCTCTAGGAGCTGGATGTGGCAAGTTTGATGGCCTTGGGTATAGATGTCATCGACGGCAAAGCATTCACCATCTTTATAACGACCACCTTGGGTGCGTTGGAGGAAGGTATCTTGGACGATGTGAACGGTTTTAATCAAGTCAACCCAACCAGGGGCAGCAGATTCAGCGATAAACCGACCACTCCAATCTGCGTCGAATTGATAGATTGCCAACCTGTCACTATTGAGTAGTTTCCGACCATCTTGGGTCGCAACTTGGAAGACAGTTTGCTCATCTTTGGCGGTACGGAGCCGCTCTTGGAGCTTGGACAGTCCCCGCTCCCGTTGCAGCCGCTCTTCCATCTGCTTGGATTGGAATTGGCTCTGGCGACGGCTAGCGGTCTGCTGAAGTGGGAAGCTAAAGGTTTTCGCATGTTCCAACATTGCTTTGAGTTCGGACTCTTGCCAGTTCCGCGCACCGGAGTTTTGGTATACGCCCAACATGCCGATTAGTTGGCTGTTTTGAATCACGGGCACGACGATATACGCCTTCATTTGCAGTGGTTCGAGGGATTCGAGCAAGCATCGATCGAATCCTTTGGTGGTAATATCGTTGACGACGTAATAAGCCTTACAATTTTCCGGCGTAATCGAGTAGTCCATGTCTAGGGATGTGCCAGCTTTAGCCCAGTTCACACCGACTGATTCAGCGATGACTTGACTACTCCAGTCGGCATTGTAAGCCACCACCATTGCCCGATCCGCTTGGAGTGTATTGCGGATATCATCTAGGGTGGTTTGCATCAGCTCTTGGGCTTCGATCTCGATCGCGGCCATCAAGTCCCGCCGCTGAGATAATTGCAGGAGGGGTTGATTTGGTTGGAGGGCGAGGGTAAGTTCTAGGGACAGTTGGGACAGGCAAGTAGTCTCGGTTTCTGACCACTGGCGCGCTCGATCGCACTGATGAACTACCAGTAGACCCCAAACGCGACCGAGGCTATAAGTATCGGTGCTGGCGTTGTAGCCATTAACTAAAATTGGGATCGCGACTGTGGATTGGACTTGATATTGGTCTAAGATTTGTTTCTGGTAGGGGTTGGTTTCGCTATTGATCAGCGAAATCGACCGTTGAGATCGATCGTCAGTCAGTTGCTCGAAGCCAAAGCCAACCTGAGGAATTTCGACATTTAGAGTCGGAGTCAAGCCCGATTGAACTGCTTCGGCGATCACTCTACCCATGCCAGCTTCAGTCAATTGATAGACCAAAACGCGATCGGCATTGAGCAATGCTTTGATTTCACTAACGGCACTATTGAGTGCCGCCATTGGTGCCCCAGCTTGTCTGATTTTAGTCGAGATTTTATGGACTCGATCGGCATCAACACTCGATTCAGCAGCTACAGTTACCGGACTAGCTGCGGTCAAAAATCCGGCTAATTCTCTAGCTTTACGGAGGTTTTGGCGCAGGGGTTCAGCGTTGGAACTATTGGAATTTTCTAATTTAACTTGAGCATCTTGGAGAATTGCTAATAATTGCTGTTTGGCGGTAGTACTATTCATAGGATGATCTAGATTGGATAGCTGTTTTTGCTCGATGGATGAGGCGATGGAGTTAATCGGATCTGAAGTTTTATCAGATTTTTCGTCTGCCGAACCAAATATACTTTTTAACACTGGTGATAATTTTTATTACTAAATTTTGGTAATTGATTTAATCGTGACTAATGCTAGTTCTAAATAATTCCGGCTGCATCGCCTTTGGCGCAGCGAATCACCTGGTGCAGATCTACGACTACTCGCGATCGAGATTCAGGATCGATAAAGTAGCCTGATAAAAACGAACGAATTCGATCGGTAAACATCGCTTCGCCGATCGCCAGACATTGGTGCGGGTCATAGGTTTCGATCGTGCCAACTCGATCGATCAAGAGGGCAACTGTCTCATTTTGAACCTGGAATAACATCCCCATGCCAGTGGCAACTGCTGCGGACTGGTGATAACAAGCTCCACCCATCAGGTGGGCTAAATCTACGACCCAAGTTGCTTTTCCACCATAGTTAATAATTCCCAATAATGAGCTGCCCATCTGGGGCACAGGTAAAATTTCAGCCAGTGAAATCTTAATTGTGGCCTGTAAATTAGCTAGGGGGATTAGGGCTTGTAAGCTGTCACCGATGGTAAAACCTAAGAATCTTTGGGCTTCATCACTGTTGGCAGTACTTACTGAATTAGCAGATCGATCCGGTTGGTGTGACTGACGATCTAGCTGGGCCGAACGTGTTTTGTTAATAGTTTGATTCATAACTGCTAAATTTAGATAACTCAACCAATTAATCGATCGATTGTTGCCAATAAAGTTGGCTCATCTACTGTCTTGCTCAAATAAGCATCAGCACCGCTCATATCGCCCCAGGTGCGATCGATCTGCTTGTCCTTAGTTGAATACATCACGATCGGAATAGCTTGAGTTGATGGCTCAGTTTTGAGTTTGCGACATAGCTCAAATCCACTTTCTCCAGGCAGGATCACATCCAGGACGATCAGATTTGGCTTAAAGCTTTTAAGTCTAAGCTCTGCTTCTTCCCCACTAGTCACTACCAAGATCGAAAATCCTTTGCCTTCCAAACATTTCTTCAGCTTATCTGCCTCTAACTTACTATCTTCAACAATTAAAATTTGACTCATGACTACTTACTTACTCCAACAAGGTGTTTTCCGATCATTTGTAAAACTGCTTCTGACTCGACTGGTTTGCCCAGAAAACCATTCGCTCCAACCATTTTCGATCGCATTCGATCGATCAATCCATCTTTACCAGTCAGAATAATCACTGGAATATGTTTTAAACTAGGTGTTTTCCTAATTTGTTCACATACTTCATAACCATTGGTAATCGGCATTAATAAATCCAGAAAGATAAAGTCTGGCTTATTTCTAATCAAGCTCGGCATGATTTTGAGCGGATCCTGAACTCCATAATGCCGAAATCCATTCGCTGACAAAATTCGCTCCAGCGACTGATAAATTAAGAGACTGTCATCAATACAAGCAATTAATGGAGCCTGTTTGGTTTGAGGATTTCCCAGTGCTGCTGAGTTGCCAGTTGGCGGTCCAGATCTACTTCCTAGTGGAGAGTGTGTGTCACTATTAGCAACTGGATTAGCAGGTTTAGCTGTCTTCGATTTTGGCTGTGGTAATAAGCCGATAAAACCAGACCGAAATAACGGTAATAATGTCCTCGTAAAATCTGCCACAGATTGCCGATTATTCGCTGCTAATCGGCGGATCGATCGATTACCATCAATTGCTAAAACCGTATGGTATAAATCGGATCCATCCAGAACTTTGGAAATTTCTTCACTAGACTTAGCAATCATCGGAAATAAGCTAGGTGCGTAAACTCCCAACTCTAATTTCGACCATTCTTGCCATGTTTGAATCGATTTAGTTAAAATTGGCTCGATTTCTAGGACTGGTAAAACTAAATTTAATTCAGTATTTCCGGCTCCAGTTTCGATAACTTTATAAAATAGGCGATTGCCACTGTGCTGGCTAAATTGGATGATATCGAACAAACATTCAACAACCATACCCGTCACCAGATTTGCACACTTTTGTCTGTCTATTAATTCATCAGTTAATAGACTTGCTAATGTATGCGAATCCAATGGCTTTTCAATTGGATTGTTGATATCTGCTAACTTATTTAAGGGTATGTCTAATTGAGCTAAACCTAAATGCCGCTGCCAGCAATCAAGTAGATCTACGCCACCACTAACCCAACCCACTCGTCCCAATCGAAACGAAAATGTCCAGCTTAAGCTTGGCTCGATCTTGACAACGAGATTGCCGCTGAAAGAATTAGCCTTAATATTTTTTAATTGAATAATTAGATCTTTAAAACTCAGAGCTACTGGTTTATCGTTAGTTTGAACCATTATTTCACCCCATCCATCTACACTATGAGATCGCCTGTCAAATTCAAAGCCACCTGCGGTCACAGAAGCACTGTACTTACCAGAACGTTTGCCAATGCAGAAAGAGATCGATCCTTGATGTCTACCTAGCTATTGTTCCCACAACGATCTCAAAAGCAAACAATTCCCACGCCAAATTTCTCACACTTTTGGCGATGGTGCTGTTTTGATATATTTTTTGCAGATAATATGTATACTCAGATCTTGCACAAGTACTGAGATATTAGTAATTAGCGTAGATCTCAGGATCCTCATGAAGGGCACCCCTAAACAAGTTACCTGTAGGGGTGCCCTATCTTGTCGTTTTCTTATATCTCCTGTCTTGTCTTGACGCACACAACTGGGAGGAAACCTCCCAGTCGATGCGTCGCTGTCTCACCTTTTTTGACGGGGAACCCGTCCAAAGGTGAGCCGCTAACGGAGAGGCTACGCCAACGGGGAGAACCCCCGAATAAGAAAACGCCGCTTCATGGGTACCCTCGGATCTCTGCTTTCACCAGAAACCCAACACTCTCAACCGCTAAAGATGGTATCTGTCAAATTCGCATCGGTGAAAATAGTCCGTTCGAGCTTGGCATAGCTGAGATTCGCGCCTCTAAGATCCGCCCCAGTCAAGTCCGCTCTAGATAAATCCGCCCCAGTCAAATTTACACCGCGTAGATTCGTCCCGTGCAGAATTGCCCCTAAAAAGCTAGCTTTAGTCAGATTAGCCCAAGCTAAATCGGCACGAGTCAAATTTGCCCGCTCGAAATTGGCATAAGCAGCATAAACATTGACTAAATGCGATCGATTCAGCCATGCTTGAGTTAGATTAGTTTGATACAAGTGTGCTGAACCCAGCTCTGTCTCAGTCAAAATTGCCTGACTCAAATCTGCTTGCGCCAAATTAGTCTCAACGAGATCTGCATAACAAAGAGTTGCGCGGTTTAGTCTAATCCCATCGAGATCCGCACACCTTAATGTGGCAGAAGTCAAATCGACAGAAATCGCATTTACCCCTGCTAGATTAGCCCCGCGCAAATCGGCAGCACTGAAGTTACTACCCATCAAATTGGCATCATCGAGCTGCGCCCATCGCAAATCTGCCCCAACTGCGCGGCAATTGATACTCTCGATCGATCTTAGATTAGCATTGACTAGATCTGCTCGATCGAGGATGCTATTACTTAGATTTGAACCACTCAAATTTGCGGCTACTAGCTTGACATCACTCAGATTCGCCCGCCGCAAATTAACATCATGCAAATCCGTACCGCGCAGATTCATCCCGCTCAAATCGGCATCGCTCAAGTCTGGTACTTCCAGGTACTCCGCCCGCCAATGCAACCAAGCCACAGCTCCCCGCCGCAATACAGCATCCGCACTCACTCCCATCCCCTACTCCTGCTTGCTGCCCTCTGGAAATGGCCGACCGGGTAAACTCGCCAGCGAAGCCAAGATCCCCGCTTCCGCTGCCTTGATATCCTGCTCTTCTCCACCCAAGTACAACCGTCCAAACACGCCTACTGATGATATTTGGAGAATATTAATCCGCGCCGATTTCTCAGCCTCATTTGCCGCAATCGATGAATAAGCCGCTGGCTCTACTTCCAACACGTACAGCGTTTGTCCTGCCAGGATCATATTCCCCCGCCGCCCGCGATTGATCATCTGCGTATGATGGGGCGTAATATTCCGAATGATTCGACTCGAAATCACCCGTGGCTTGAGACAGTCAGCTCGATTCACGCCCAAGTATTCTAGGATTGCTCGTCCCGCTGCATGAACATCACCCTGATTACTCGCATGGATTTCCATCAACCCATACAGCCGCTCGATAATCTGCACTCCTGGCTTGACATCCGCCGACTTGAGCGCAATATCCATCATTTGATTGATCTCGACTCCAGGCGAAACCTCAATCCACAGTGAGGAATCCGACGGCAATGGCAAAAACCCCTGGGCTTCTGTGCCCAGATATGCAGCATGTTGACGTTGCAATCGATCGATAAAAACGTAACTCCGAAGGTCGATTCCCAAAGACTTTAAAACTTGTCCAGCCTGTTCAGTATACCTTAGTTGGATATCGTTATCATTCAATTTGGGAGCGTGGGAGCGTGGGAGTTGGAATGCCTCTTTCTCCCGTACTCCGTCGCCCCCGTGCCCCCGTGCCCCCCACACCCCACATCTCTCAAAAACAAAAGGAAGCAAGAAAAACCTCTCTTGCTCCCTTTGTCTATAACTAGCTAATTCAACCTATTATTTGGGCATCACAGGCGTACCAGGTGCAGATGGGGCACCTGGTGCAGGTGGCGCACTAGGCGAACCAGGCATCGATGGAGTTCCAGGTGTAGGAGGTGCGCTAGGTGAAGGAGCACTAGGCGCAGGAGCACTAGGTGCAGGTGCACTAGGAGCACTAGGTGCCGCAGCAGGAGCTGCTTGATTGGCAACTTGAACCAATTGACCTAATAGTCCTTGAAGAGCTTTCTGACCGACTGGAGCACCAGCAACTGCCTTCTCAGGGCCGAGTTCGCCCACCAATGCTCTGACGTACTCATTGTAAGCACCAACTGAAGCATTCAGCTTGGTGGCATTGATGTTGCCATTGCCAGCACGCATACCTTGAACTGTAGTAGCCAAGGTTGTGGCAGCTTTGCCAGTTGCTCCATCAGCAGCAGTACCAGCAGGTAACAAGGAAGCAACCAGCGGTGCAGGTGCTGCGCCATTGATTACATCAAAAGTAGCCGCATCGCCAACAGCGTTAGCGGTTAGAGACTGTGAAAACTGGTTGACAGCACTTTGACTCTGGGAAGCATAACCAGATCCGCCATTACCACCAACAACTCCACCACCACCAACGTTAGTGACAGAAGTGAATGTGTTGCCGTTGTCGGAACCGTTATTAATTTGTGCGTTAACTGGAGCGAGATTGAGTGCCACTAAGCTAGTTACAGCACCCAATCCTAACAAATAAGATGAGATTTTCATGTTTAAGTTGGGGATCGAAGAGGATAAATAAGATTGCTGGAGATTTGGGCGTTACTACCCAAACCTCTCAGCAGGTAACAAATCAACTAGCTGTGGTTAGAAGTGGAAACCTAAACCACCGCTGACGCTAAAGCGCGAACCACCAGTTTCAGGATTGGCGATGTCAACAATTGCTGGAGTGATTTGGAAACCAGAACCACCACCGAAAGGAATTGTGATTGGTAAACCAACACTCAAATCTTGACCGTTCCAGTCGCCAACGAGGGAAACATTGGAGAATAAACGGGTTCCGAGACTACCAAAGACATTGATCGTGTCATTTTTGGCGCGGATATCACCAATACTACGGAAGCGACCAGCACCAGCACCAACGGAGAGCGTGGTGTTGCTGAAGAAGCCCATGTTTGGATCTGGGTTGAGGATCAAGCTAGCTACACCGTAGCCAGTTTGAACACCACCGTTGGTACCAAAACCAGGTGTACCAGGGTTATTGCCGAAAGTGATAGCATTTTCAATACCACCTGCGATTGCAAAGTTGTCACCGAGCAATTTGTGTAGCTTGAAGCTCACACCACCATTATCAAAAAGACCAGTGGTACCGCTAGCAAGATCTCGGTTGTAGCTAGTTGCAACAGTTTCTAATCCAAGGAAGTTGCGAGCATCACCTAGACCCAAACCGACGGAATAAGCAAAGGTTTCGCGACCTTTAGCTTTTTCTGCTGTGGTTGCCGCAGTATCATTTGGCAGACGGACTGCTGGGTTATTTACTTGTGGACGAGTCTCGCCTTGGAAGCCAGCACCGAGGAAGAAATCACCCCAGTTTGCGCCAAAAGCGGTAGGCGTGCCTAGACCACCGACAGGGAACGTGCTAGTTGCAGTAGCTGCGACGATTTCAGGTACTTGGCTAGGAATGCCCAATTTGGAGATCGCTTCATCAGCGGTCATTTTTGGAGCTTCAACACCTGGGAGACTGGTAACGTAGACACCATTAGGACAGGATGCGATGTATTTGTTTGCAGGACTCGCTTTGTCTAAAGCGGTCAACCTACCCGCACCAACCAATACTTGGTGGATATAGGCAGCTACATCGGCACGAGTCGCAACCGTATTAGGACCGAAGTTACCACCAGGTAGCTTGCTGCTGTCGTACTCGACGCTGACAGCTACGCAACGTTGGGTTGCTGCTACCAGGGCGTTTTGACCATAGCTAGGAACTTGAGCTGCGTCACCAAATACGCCATTGATATCGAGGTTGCCGGATGGTTCTAGCTTGCTACCATTGACTAGCGAAACTAAACTTTGAATCCGAATGATGTTTTGCTTGGGCGCAAAAGTACCATTTGGGTAGCCGGAAAGGAATCCACCCTTGTAAGCTTTCTGGATGACTTCCGCTGCCCAATACTTTTTGGGTACGTCTTTGAATTTACGTGCAGCCCGAACTTCTTTGAGGTCAAAGGCTTTGTTGAGTAAAGCGGCGAACTCTGCACGAGTCACGGGTTGATCGGGCTTAAAGGTACCGTCAGGATAGCCTTTGATGATGTCCTTAGCAACGAGTGCTCTGATGAAAGGTTCGGCCCAGTTGCCCGCAACATCGCTAGCTTGAGCGATCTTATCTGTAGCTGGGGTTGCTGGTGCCGTATTATTTCCTTTCAATACTTCGGCTAATGGTGCAGACGCTGCAAGTTTGTCATTAGTCGATGCAGTAGATCCGGCAAATGCAGGAGCAATCGCCATCGATACACAGGTGAAGATAGATCCTAACAATAAGGATACAATTCGACCAGTCTGAGCAATTCTGAAATTAGATGGTTGTTTATTTTGGTTCATGGTTTCCCTAGCGCACTCCTCACCGGAAAAGTTGTCACTTTACATTCTACTGTAAATTTCCGGATCGAGAGAAATTAGTTGTTTATTGTAAGTTTACAAGTTAATGGTCGATTTTCGATCCAGATTGTTTTATCGATCGATTGAATCTACATGTGTTTCAATTCAATACTCAAGCATTCCAGACGTTGTATCGATTTCCCTGAGCCTTAATCCTCACAAGTTCAGATATTTGGCTGAGTACATTTCCCCAAAACAAATATATCTTGAATATGTTGACGAAGCTTTTACCAGCAGTGCTCTATCACTAAGATCGACCGAGATCGCCTAGTTTTAGATCGCTTCAATCAATCGGTTGCTACCCTCTTACACTAGCACACAACGTTAATTGTAGTCCTGTTGGTCAAGGTTAGAAATCGAGCTTAAATCTCGATTGAGATATTAATTTTCAACTTGTTAAAAACCGTCGATCGTGTCATAATATTATGTCCACTAAAAGCCGATCTTTGTTGAGTATTGAAGCTACTGCTGCGACTCTTGAAAAACGTGTGAATGCACTTTCCAATTATCAGAAGTATACAATACTGACGTTCGTAGACATCAGTTTGTTCCTAACTTCGATTGGAGCTGCAGTCGGCTTTGAGTATGGATTCGACAACATGTCTACAAGAATCTGGCATGTAGGTAGCTTTATTGCGATCGAGATCATTGTCAAAATCGGATTGTTCTGGGCTTTTAGCATTTACCAACAAGTACTTCGCTACACGGGCAGCGAATTCATCTTCACAATTGTCAAAGCTGTTGTTGCCAGTTGCATTTCGATCGCTCTAATCGATAACATATTCGATCTCTCCACAATGCCAGCTTCGGTGTTGTTGAGTGACGGGATGCTAACACTGATTCTAACGATCGCTTTTCGTCTGAGCGTGCGACTGACACTGGGCAAAATACATCAGATTAACTACCCAGGCAAAGAGACTGGTGGGGTAGTGATCTATGGAGCTGGAAGTGCTGGTTGTATCCTTGCCCAAGCCTTGGCTGGAGAAGGCAACAAAGCTTTGATTGGCTTTGTCGATGATAGTCCCTACCTTCAAGGTCGGAATGTCCAGGGCACGAAAGTTTATGCCCCAACAGATTTGGCCAAACTCAAGTCAACGGTTGGGTTTCAAGAAATATTGCTCGCGATGCCATCGATCGAAGGTCAACGCAAGCGCGATATCCTCCAGCAACTGCAAATTCTCGGGGTACCTGTTAAAACCGTACCGAGTATCAATGAGATTTTGAGCGGTCATGTTTCAGTCAATAAGGTGCGCGAACTGGATATCGAAGACTTGTTAGGTCGAAAAGCGATTGCTGCTAATCCCAAATTACTCGAACATGATATTACCAATCGAGTCGTACTAGTTACTGGTGGGGGTGGTTCGATCGGATCTGAACTCTGCCGCCAAATTGCTAAATTGCAACCGAGCCTATTGATCGTCTATGAGCTGCACGAGTTTGCTCTGTACCAAATGGATATGGAATTGAGCGAACACTACCCACAACTAAATAAAGTTGCCTGTTTGGGATCGGTGACTGATGCTCAAGCATTCACAAGAATCCTCAAAAAGTATGATGTGGCGACTATTTATCATGCAGCCGCTTACAAGCATGTGCCGATCGTCGAAGCCAATCCGATCTCTGGGATGAACAACAACATCGGTGGTACACTGATTGCGGCTCAATGTGCGATCGATTGTGGCGTAGCTAAATTTGTCTTGATCTCTACTGACAAAGCCGTCCGTCCTACCAATATCATGGGTGCGACCAAGCGCGTCGCTGAATTAGTCCTTCAGGGGTTGGCCGATTTGCCTACTCACAACACCTGCTTTACAATGGTGCGGTTTGGGAACGTCCTCGGCAGTAGTGGCTCCGTTGTACCTCGCTTCCGCGAACAAATTACTTCGGGTAAATCAATCACCCTGACCCATACAGACATCACCCGCTATTTCATGACAATCCCCGAAGCTGCCACACTCGTGATTCAAGCTGGTGCAATGGCCAAAGGTGGTGAAGTTTTCTTGCTTGAAATGGGCGCGCCTGTTAGGATCTACGATCTTGCGGCTCAGATGATCCGCCTACATGGAATGGAACCACACAGGGATGTCAAAATAGAAATTACCGGATTACGTCCTGGTGAGAAAATCCGCGAGGAACTGTTGATTGATATCGGTGCCGCGATCGAAACTGGACATCCCAAGATTTTTTGTGCTCGTGAAGAAAAGTTAGCCTGGAAAGATCTTTCGCCCCAACTAACTAGGTTGCTAGATGCCGCTGCCGAATCTGAGGTCAGCGAATGCGTCGCCGTGCTCCACGAGCTGGTTCCTGGCTACAACCCAACCGGACAGTATGCAAAGGCTAAGGAAATTCTGACCGTCTAAGGTTAGTAGATAACAAGCGTAGACCCAGGGTACCCATGAAGGGCACCGCTACAAGTTACCTGTAGGGGTGCCCCTTGTGGGTACCCTGGGTCTACGCTCAATAATAGTATTTTTAAACTGGATAAAAGATGTGAGATTACAAATGATTTACTCTTGAATTGATTCCTTGCGTTGAGAAAAGCCCCAAGTAAAGATAATTGCCACCAGCACGATCGTCAACTGTTCGGGAATCTCCAAGCTGGGATACAAAGCGCGAACGAGCAGCTTGACTCCCACCAAACCCACCGCCACATAGCCAGCATCTTCGAGGTGAGTATATTCATCCAACCAGCGAATGAATAAATCGGCCATGAACCGGAGTAAAATAATCCCGATCGTCGCACCAGTAATCACTAGCCAAGTATCCGTTGATACTGCAATCGCCGTCGCTACACTATCGAGGGAAAATGCCAGATCGGTAATCGCGATGATCGGAATTACTTGCCACAGAGAAGTGTACTGAGGACGTTGTTTTTCGCCATCTTCCCCCTTCTGAGCGGTAAAATACTGAAACACCAGCCACAGTAGATAAGCAGCCCCTAAGACCTGAAATTGCCAGTAGCGGACTACCCAAGTAGCGGCAACAATTAGTGTCATCCGCAGAATATAGGCAAACAGTAAACCAAGATTTAAGGCTTTGGGGCGGAGGGTTTCATCAACCAATCCTTGGGAAATGGATGCAAGGGCGATCGCATTGTCGGCAGATAGGACTGCTTCTAGGGCGACGAGAACTAGGAGAAGAACTGGTGTAGACATTCCAATATCTACTGGTAATTCGATCGGTTTGTCTATCATCGATAAAGTGAATTGAGGATGGGCAAAAAGAAGTTTAGAGTTTGAACTAGTTACGCTGCTTCAGCAGGTATGTCTGTAATAGATTTCTTGTGTGAATCCAAAGCTGCTCATATTTTGACTAGTTAATTAGAATCTACAAGTCATATTGCTAACAACTAGTAACTAACAACTAACAACTAAAACACTATGATTTGATATTCATGCAAGAGGTCTAATGATGTTGCTAGTTTCACCTATATTGTATCTGCCGATCGGGCGCGATCGGTAGGTTGCTACAGACAACTTGACATACTCTCTACCCACCAAAAAATAGACAGGCACCATTCACTATTTATGAGGACGTTCGACCGCCTTGGTGGCGCGCTTCGTGTTCGACTTGATAATGTAAAAATAGCTCCTGCTCGACCTGCTCGACACTCAATAACTTTAATTTCGGAGCTGATGCAGGGGTAAAACCAACCCCCGCAACTGGACTGGGTGAAGTCGTACCGCCATAGATAACCGGACAAACCGTCAACCACAACTCATCGATAAAATCAGCAGCAAATAAACTGGCTGCTAGTTCCGCACCACCCAAGAAACAAATATTTTCAACGGCTAATTCAGCCAATTTCACTTTCACCACCGCCCAATCAAGATCCTTACCATCGGCAGTTTCACAGACTAGTATTCGATCGAAACTAGTGCGCTCCAACCACTCTACCGCACCACTTGTAGTCGTTAATAGCCACCGCTCGATCGATTGACTAAAGAATGGCAAGCTGGGATCGAGTTTCCCACTCCGCGAGCAAATAATCTGTGGTGGTTGTGCCGAGACACCTCGATCGAGTCTAGCTTGAATCAATGCTGGATTTGTCTCGATCGCAGTACCGCCATCATTGAGCGTACCGCTACCAACCAAAACCACGTCAGACATCATAATCTGCTGTTCGAGGTGGGCGTAATCCCGCTTAGACCCAAAACTTGGGGCAGACTTGGTTACATCTGAAATCTTGCCATCGGCAGTCATCGCCAAAACGAGAGTTGTTTTCATCGAGATTCACCATAGTGTGGTACTCGATCGATCTTAACATAGCCAACCTTTGCAACTAAACGGCCCAACCAGTCCTGAGATTCGACCTGCTCAGAGCGTACCTTTGGGGCTAAACTAAAAAAGCAGATTACTATCGCTACCAATCCCCATGTCAGTAGATCGAACCAATCTTTCTCAAAAAAACATCGACCCCAAAGACAGATTGATCTTCGCACTCGATGTCGAGAGCAGCGAGCAAGCACAGCAACTAGTCGAACAACTCGGTGATGCCGTGACATTTTACAAACTCGGACTAGAAATGTTCATGGGTGGGAACTACTATGAAACGATCGATTGGTTGCTCGATCGCAATAAAAAAGTGTTTGTCGATCTGAAGTTTTTTGACGTACCCCAAACCGTCGGATCTGCCGTCCGTCAACTGACCAATCGCGGCGTGAGTTTTGTCACGGTACATGGCAATGATGCGATTCTCGCCGCCGCCGTCCAGGAAAAAAAAGAACTAAAAATCCTCGCAGTCACCGTCCTAACTAGTCTCGATCGTAGCGACCTCAACGATCTGGGTTTTGAGTGCGATCCTGAAGCTCTAGTGCTGTCTAGAGCCAAACGAGCACTAGCGATCGGCTGTGATGGGGTGATTTCATCTGGACTCGAAGCCAAAGCGTTGAGAGCCGATCTAGGCGCGAATTTCCTCGTCGTGACACCAGGCATCAGACCAGTAGACAATACCGAAGCAGAGCGCGGCGACCAAAAGCGGATCGTCGATGTCCAAACCGCCTTTACCAATGGGGCTGACTATATCGTCGTCGGCAGACCGATCAAACTCGCCGCCGATCCATATCTAGCAGCAGCAGCAATCCAAACCACAATCGCTGGAATCTTTACATAATGAAAGCTACTCTCTTGCCTCCTCCCCTTTATAAGGGGAGGACTGAGGTGGGGTAAAGATCTCCGCACGTCAAAATTATTCACCCCACAACAAAACCAGTGAGACTAGTTGCGATCGATTTTGAGACAGCCAACCGCGATCCAAACAGTGCCTGCGCCCTGGGCATCGTGCAGATCGAGGATCGAACCATCATCCACGAAGAAATCTTCCTCATTCGTCCCCCATCCTACCGTTTTGAATTTACCAAAATTCACGGCATCATGTGGTCGGATGTCGCTCAAGCCCCAACCTTCAAGCAAATCTGGCCCCAAATTTCCACCAGGATCGAACGTGCTGATGCCCTAGTCGCTCACAATGCCAGTTTCGACAGGCGTGTACTCTATGCCTGTTGTGACTTCTATCATATTCCCCCACCCAAACAGAAGTTCATCTGCACCGTCGCCCTTGCCCGCGAACGCTGGAATCTCTATCCCACTAAACTTCCCGATGTTTGCCGTCATCTCAACATCGAGCTAGATCATCATCAAGCTCTCTCTGATGCCCGCGCTTGTGCCGAGATTGTGATTGCAGCGGAGCTTGTGAGTTTGTAATGATTGAACCAAGGGGGAGGCAATCCCCCAACAGCTAGATACTCAGACGTTGATAGATCTCATCGAGGTGCTTGAGATGTTGAGTAGGATCGAAACAGTGCTCGATCTCCGCTGGAGTCAGATGTTCAGTCACGCGGGGGTCGCTGGCGGTTAGTTTGTGGAAGTCTCCACCTGGGACATTCCAGACGGCCATCGCGTTGGATTGGACGATCGAGTATGCTGTTTCTCGATCGAGTCCTTTACCCACCAATGCTAGCAATACACCCTGGCTGAAAACCACACCACCATAGCAGTTGAGGTTCCGTGCCATGTTTTCGGGATAGATCAGCAGATTTTTGATCAGATTGGTGGTTTCGACCAGCATGAAATGGGTGATGATGCAGGAGTCGGGCATACACACCCGCTCGACTGAGCTATGGGAAATGTCCCGTTCGTGCCAGAGGGCAACGTTTTCGAGAGCGGCAATGGCGTTACCGCGCAAGATCCGCGCCATACCAGTTAAACGTTCGGAGCGAATTGGATTGCGCTTGTGGGGCATGGCGGAGGAGCCTTTCTGTCCCTTGGAGAAGAATTCTTCTACTTCTAAGACATCAGTTTTCTGAAGGTTGCGGATCTCGACCGCAAATCGCTCCATACTGGCACCAATTAGGGCGAGGACTTGGGCGAATTCGGCGTGAATGTCACGGGAGATCACTTGGGTCGAAGCTGTGTCTGGAGTCAAGCCTAGCTTCTGACAAGCGATCGCCTCTGCCCGTGGTTCGATATTTGCGTAGGTACCGACAGCACCCGAAATTTTCCCCACTGCAATAGTCTGACGCACTCGCACCAATCGATCGCGGTTCCGCAGCATTTCAGCTAGCCAACCAGCGAGTTTGAAGCCAAAAGTAATCGGCTCGGCATGAATCCCGTGGGAACGCCCGATCATCACCGTATTGCGGTGCTTTTGAGCTTGATACCGAATCGCTTGAATTGTTTCTTCCAAGCGGGTGAGCAACACATCGACACTTGCCACCATTTGGAGAGCCAGCGCAGTGTCCAACACATCCGAGCTAGTCATGCCAAGGTGAATATACCGCCCAGCCGCACCAACGTACTCATTTACATTGGTCAGAAATGCAATCACATCGTGACGGACTTCAGCCTCGATCTCTAAAATCCGATCGACATCAAATTTAGCTTTTGCCTTAATCTCATCAACGGCTGCTTGGGGAATATGTCCCAGTTCCGCCTGGGCTTCACAGACGGCAATTTCTACTTGCAGCCAAGTCTGAAACTTATAGGTATCCGTCCAAATTTCGCCCATTTCAGGCAGAGTATAGCGTTCGATCACGAGTCCGTCACTTGAATACAACTACTTTATTGTATCAGGGCGGGGGGCATGGGAGCACGGGGGCGCGGGAGCACGGGGGCGAGGGGGCATGGGAGCGATGGTAGATTTACTATTCACTATTCACCGAAACATTGGCAATGTTGTTTTAACCTAAGAGCTAAGATTACTTGCCCCGATTCATTTTCCGGCGGCGTACCTTAGCTGCGACTGTAGCTCGATCGACTGGAAAACCCGCAACCGAAATTTCTTGATATTGCCGCTCTGCTTCTAATTTCTTTAGCTCAGTGTAGTCAACCCACACGATGCAGTTCACTGGACAAGTGTCGATCGCTTCTTGGATCGTATCTTCGAGATCGCCATCTTGACGAGCTACTCGCGCTCTGCCATGATCTGGCTCGATAAAAAATGTATTCCGCGCAGTGTGAGCGCAATGAAGACAACCGATACAGGTCATCTCATCGACATATACGCCCTTTTGTCGCCATACCCCACCTAGTTCTGGCTCGAATCCAGAGCGATCTTCCGCGTCTCGCAAGAAGCCGCCCAGTTCTGGCTCAAATCCAGATTGGTTAGAATCTATTGGTGGGGTGAAATCACTCACGATTTAGGCACTCCAGCGTTGAACAACGAGCTTGATTGAACCATCTTGTCGATTGTGTTCCTCGGCTACTTGGAAGCCTTGCTTAGTTGCTTCAGTGACAACGGTATGATAAGCATAGCGTTGAGTGACTTGACTGAGGAACCGATCGACCGACCAATTTTGCTCCCAGAATTGAAGATCGGTGACTAGTTCATACTCATTATTGACATTGAGACTAAAGCCAATATCATAGCCATTTGCCTGTTCGATCGTCACTGCTGCTGTACGAGTATCACCCTGATAGCCGCGCACTGGTTGAGGGCCAGCTTTCCAGTCGATGCCTAGATCTGTTAATGCCGCAGTGAGGGATTCAACGTTGCGGATTTTAGTTTTGATATTGCTAAAGTGTGACATGTGGGTTAGTTGATAGTTGATAGTTGATAGTTGATAGTTGATAGTTGATAGTTAACCTATAAACTGCGTTAATAACCATCGATCGAAACATGATTAGCTCGCGCCTACATGTCCCAGTTACCAGGTAGCTTGGGTGGTGGCAGTGGCGGTTAGTTCGATATTTTGGGCGAAATATTCGGCTGTTTGGGTTTGGCTGACTACATCACCTAGTTGGGATTCGATCGCTGCTGTGACTACGGTACAAGGTTGACCCACTACCCCAGTGACTTTTTCCTGTACTCGTCCATCTGGATGGATGATAAACTCGATTGTCTCCATGCTCATTGATTCGGTAAGTCTCCTGGCTTGATAGTCGATCGATAATTTAATCTTGATGATTTACCTACTCAGACGGATTACCATTTGAAGCCAGTAGTCAACAATTTATCAAAACCTTGTAAAAGTTATTATTTAATAGAGCCGTTATCTGCATTATAGGCAAGTTTTACTCAACTGAGAAGCTGCATCAAGTTTCGTAAACTTCAATTTCTATTCTTTCAGGACTATAAATTGGCCGTAGCTATTCAGACCAAATTGCCTCTACCTGTCTAGCCAATGCTTCGGCTTGTTGTCGAGAATTTTGGGGTGTTTTGTTTGGATCGATTCCGACCAAAACTGTGACGTGTCCCAGTTTGCGACCAATTCGAGACTGCTTGCCATACCAATGAACAAAGGCATTTGGGATTGCCGAAATTGCTTGACGTTTGAGCAAATAGTCGTCTTGGCTATCTTCATAACCCAATAAATTGACCATTACCGCCCCACCACAAGTAAGCTCAGTACTTCCCAGCGGTAAGCCAGCCACAGCCCTGATTAGTTGGCTAAATTGGGATGTAGCACAAGCTTCAATGGTCAGATGTCCAGAATTGTGCGTACGGGGGGCGATCTCGTTCACCAATACCCGTCCATCGCAAGTCGCAAACAGTTCGATCCCGAATACCCCGACCGCGTCTAGACTAATCAGTAATTTAGATGCGATCGATCGACAGATTTCGATCGTTTGCTCTGATAAATCATCGAGGGTAAATACCCGCCGACACACTTGTTCCTGTTGTTGAGTTTCTAGGATGGGGTAAGTAACAACCTCACCACTGGCACCTCTAGCGGCGATGACGGCTAGCTCTCGATCGAATTTAACAAATTCTTCAACTAGAAATGGCGTGTCTGGATAGCGATGATAGAGGTCTGCTAGAACAGATTTAGCTTCGATCATAAATGTCCCCTGTCCGTCATAACCATTGCGTCTGGCTTTGACAACAACTGGAAACTCAAATCCTGGGGGTAATTCTGGCTGGGCTAGTGCCGCAAACTTGGGTACGGGCAAGCCTAAATCTCGCAGGTAACAGCGTTGGGTATATTTATCCAGTAGCGGAGCTAAAGCCGCTAGAGGCGGTAGAAATACTGCATCGAGTTTTCCTAACCCATCTAAGTCAACAAACTCATTTTCAAACGTAATTACGTCGCATTTAGTCGCCAAAAGCTTTGTGGCGGCAACATCATCAACCGCCGCAAATACTACCTCTTCTGCCAAACTAACAGCAACATCTGTCGCATCAGGAGTTTGGATTACTACTTTTATCCCCAATTCCTGGGCGGCACTAGCCATCATCCAAGCTAGTTGCCCGCCGCCAATTACACCAATTCGTTTCATTTCGACCCCGATCTAACTCAATCTTATTTACAGGCGAGGGAATCGCGGGTGGCGATACCAGTTTTGGGATTTACACCAGTCGCGATTTTGCAGAGTTCCTTCTGCTGGAGTTTGCCCAAGATGGCATCGGTAAAGTCAGCTCCAGCAATATTGGTATCGGTAAATGTCGCTCTTAACATCATTGCTTCAAAGAAAACAGCATCACTGAGATCCGCATTCACAAATCGGACTTGATCTAGTAAACCTTGAGTGAGGTTTGCACCGTGGAGATTGGTGTAGTTTAGGGTCGAAGAACTAATTACTACTCCCGTGAGATCTGCCCCAGTGAAATTAGTCTTGTCCATCTTGGCGGTAGTAAATACGGCTGTCTGGAGGTTCTTGCCTGAAAAATCTTGCCCGTTGATATTGGCATTGTCGTAGGAGAGCATGGGCTTGTACTGAGACGTTCCCCCTGCGGCGATCGCTTGGCCAGGAAAGAAGATTAAGATTGAAGCGAAGAATAAGGCGATAATAGTAGGCATATTTTCCAGTGAACAGTTGTGCTGCGACCGCAAGATGGTGAAGATCGAACTCAGGCAAGTTAATTCTTAGTCTGAATTTTTACATTCCTTAACATGCTCAGTTTATCGCAAAAGCATGACCAGCGATCTAGCCCCGACAGTAAAGTCGATTACCTCTCTGCGTAGGCAGACGCTCCGCGAACGGCGCAGCTATCGTAAAGCTAACGCCCTGGTACCCCTAACGGTCGAGGTACAATCGAGCAAGTACGCTGTTCTACCTTCATGTCCGATTCCGTTCAACAAGAAGCTTTTCAAATTTTGGATAGCCTTGCTTTCACAGCTTTGGAGCAATCCCAACATCTCACTCCAGAATCGATCGAACGAATTGTCAATTCCTTACCTGACTTCATCAAAGTCGCCCTAATCGAAAAGTCTACCGAACTAGAATGCCCGCTTGAAGCGACAATTGAAATGGTAATTTCCAGTTTTTTAGATGAAGAATCATTAAGCTTTGAGGATTGCTTGCTGGCAAAACGTCTCAAAGATTCTGGAGCCAATCATCAATAGATTACTATGGTCAAATTACTGATTAACTGGATTCTAAATGCGATCGCCTTCCTGATTACGCAGCGGATTATCGACCATTATTTACCTGGGCAGTTTCATCTCAGAGATATTACTACCGCACTAGTCGCCGCATTATTACTCGGTTTAATCAATAGTACCATCCGCCCGATCTTAAAATTACTGACGTTCCCCCTCACCTTGCTGACATTGGGGTTATCATCCCTACTAATAAATGCTCTGTGTCTGGGATTTGTGGCGATGCAAGTACCTGGATTTCACATCAATGGCATCATCCCCACCATCGCAGGTTCGATCGTGCTGTCGATCGTCTCAACTATTATCCACTGGTTCCACAAGTAGCAAGTTTGCCCCGATTGTAAAGTAGCTATTGGGTAATTGGGTCAATTCTACTAAAATTACTAGATAGTCTCGATCGCCTGTAAGTCCGACACTACTTAAAATTTTAGCTTTAACAGTTGGGAGAAAAAATTGGTTTCTACATCTAATTTGAAAACTACAAAGTCAGAAGAAATTTTTGCGGCTGCTCAGAAACTGATGCCAGGTGGCGTAAACTCGCCAGTTCGGGCGTTTAAATCCGTTGGTGGTCAACCGATTGTATTCGATCGAGTCAAGGATGCCTATATCTGGGACGTAGACGGCAATCAGTACATCGACTACGTGGGCAGTTGGGGGCCAGCGATCTGCGGACACGCCAATCCTGAAGTGATTGCGGCTTTACATGCAGTGCTGGAAAAAGGGACTAGCTTCGGTGCGCCCTGCTATCTGGAAAACGTCCTCGCAGAGATGGTAATTAATGCCGTTCCCAGCGTGGAAATGGTCAGATTTGTGAATTCTGGCACGGAAGCTTGTATGGCTGTCCTGAGGCTGATGCGGGCCTTTACCGGACGGGATAAAATTATCAAGTTTGAAGGCTGCTATCACGGACATGCAGATATGTTCTTGGTGAAGGCTGGTTCTGGGGTGGCTACGCTCGGTTTACCCGATTCCCCAGGCGTGCCCAAATCGACTACGGCGGACACTCTGACTGCGCCTTATAATGATTTAGAAGCTGTGAAGGCTCTATTTGCCGCAAATCCCGATACGATCTCTGGTGTCATCCTCGAACCTGTCGTTGGCAACGCTGGTTTCATCGTGCCTGATGCTGGTTTTCTCGAAGGTTTGCGATTGATTACTCAGGAATATGGTGCGCTGCTGGTATTTGATGAAGTAATGACTGGCTTCCGCATCTCCTACGGTGGCGCACAGCAGCGATTTGGGGTAACTCCCGATCTCACCACGATGGGTAAAGTAATCGGCGGTGGCTTACCTGTAGGTGCCTATGGTGGACGCAGGGAGATCATGTCAATGGTCGCACCTGCGGGGCCAATGTATCAAGCGGGTACCCTATCGGGAAATCCATTAGCGATGACAGCAGGGATCAAAACCCTGGAACTGCTCCAGAAGCCTGGTGCATACGAGTACTTAGACAAAATTACTACCCGTTTGGCTGATGGCTTGGTGCAAATTGCTAAAGAAACCGGACACGCTGCTTGTGGTGGTAATATCAGTGGGATGTTTGGCTTATTCTTCTGTGAAGGGCCAGTTCACAACTTTGAAGATGCCAAAAAATCTGATGTGACTAAATTTGGTCGCTTTCATCGCGGGATGTTGGAGCAGGGGATCTATCTGGCACCATCGCAGTTTGAGGCTGGTTTCACGTCTTTAGCACATACAGATGCCGATATCGATCGAACTCTAGCAGCAGCTCGGACTGTCATGTCCCAAATGTAGCGTTTTAGTAGCTAAGTGTAAATGCTTAGTTACTGGAAATTGAACAGCATAATGGCGGAAAGTACGCTCTATATAGTGCGTACTGGGTCTAATGATGTCTGGCTACCTAGAGATTTCCTCTATCATAATAAGTGTTGCCGATCGCACAGCGTTTTCAGCCGAGAATCGATCTCGATGAGTCTAGCTTAAATCGGTGACACTTATTCACCGGAACTTTCTTGCCACAACCTTGTCTGGTAAACAAGCATATTAAATTAACATGGACATTTACTGCACTCGTCTTCATTGCGAACAACCACTAAACTCGTTCGTCGATCTAGATGATAGTAAATTATTAGAAACTACAGCTCAACAGCATTGTGCAAATTGTGGGATGCCGCTAATTTTGGAGGGACGCTATGTACCGCTAGAATTGTTACAGCATGATGAACTAAGCACGACGTTTCTCGGCAAAGATCTACATGCCGCAGATTTTAGGCATTGCACAATCGAGCAACTCCAAATCGATCCTAGCTTTAGTCCCAGTCAAATCGAAACCGCGACAAAAATATTCGATCGTGAAGTGAAAGTTTTAGGTAAACTAGGCGAACATCCCAAAATTCCGCGTCTACTAGATTCACTCGAAATCATTGCCCCCGCAGCTCCAGATCTTCCATCCCAAAAGTTTTTATACTTAGTTCAAGAATATATTGACGGTCAAAATTTAGAGGCTGAACTACTCGCCCAGGGTAAGTTTACAGAAGCAGAAGTTATTGTTGTCTTGAGAGAGGTTGCCAGAATTTTAGAGTTTGTCCACTTTCAAGGATCGATTCACCGCAATATCAAACCAGCAAAGATCCTCCGCGACTCGCTCGGCAAAATCTATCTAACTGATTTTGGAGCTGTGAAGCAAATTAATGCTGAGACAGGCGATATCACTGGCGATCTCTCACCACGCAAGTCCAAGTCTGGATTCAGATTAGAATACACGCTATCGAATAACTACTTAAGACCAGAAATATACCCATCTTCAGACTTATATAGTTTAGCTGTGACTTGTATAAACTTACTCACAGGTAAACAGCCTAACCAATTATTTAATATTGATACAAATACTTGGCAGTGGCGCGAACCAGGTCTTCAAGTCTGTGATGCTTTAGGGGCAATTCTCGATCGAATGTTGCAACAACTTCCTCCCGATCGATTTGGCTCGGCTAGAGATGTCTTAGATGTCTTAGATGACAGTTTGGGAGCACCGATTCTAAGTATCCCAGTAGATATTATTAGCGCAAATGAGTTCAGTCTTGAGACTAATCCTAGCGTTATGATCCTAGATAAGCCTTATGACGATCCTTTTCAGCTCGATGAGAGTTTTTTCCAATTAGATGATGATTTTCTTCAGCTTGATCGCGATTTGTTTCAACTTGACGATCGCTTATTTGAAGATGAAAAAACTCCGACACCACTCAGCAATGCTCCCCTACAAATCATCCCTAAAGTTATTCCAAAACCCGATCGACAGTGGCAGAAAATTGGTGTATTAGGGTTAGGAATCACTGGGTTGAGTGCAATGATTGTTCTTGGCTTTTCGCGATTGTTTGAGCAGAAACCGACGATGAGTGATACCCTCACCCAAGATGCTCAAGCCGCAATGGTTCGCCATAGTAGCGTGGGTGAACGGATTTTAGTTGGGGTCGAAGGCAATCGTGATACTTATAAATTCAAAGAGTTGAAAAAGTTGGGAGTTGCGGCGATCGCTAGCAAGAACTATCCTGAAGCTGTAGTCAAATTGCAAGCAGCTTTAGTCGAAAATCCTAATTCACCAGAAACTTTAATCTATCTCAACAATGCCTTAATTGGTGAAAAGAAAAGTTATACAATCGCTGTCGCCGCCCCAATCGAGAGATCCCTCGACAGGGCTTCTGAAATGTTGCGGGGATTTGCTCAAGCTCAAGCAGAGATGAACCAAGTCGGTGATATCAATGAAGCTAAAATCAAATTAAGAATAGTCGATGATAGTGACGATCCTAAAACTATTGAAAGCATTGCCTCTGCGGTGATAGATCTACCAGAAGTTCTTGGTATCGTCGGTCACAATCGCAATGATGTAACGATGAAAGCCGCAAAGATTTACAATCGTAAAAAGCTAGCTTTTATTGCTCCCATTAGTACGGCAGCTAATTTAACAGGAGCTGGTAAACCATACATTTTTAGAACTAATAATAAAGGAGACGCGATCGCCAGCAAACTTGTCGATCACTTAGTTAATGTCGATCGTAAACGTAAAGTAGCTATTTTTTATGTACCTTCTATTGCCGCTAATAATGAATTCAAAACTCAGTTTGCCAATAAGCTAGCTGCTGAAGGCGGCAAAGTCGTCGGGAGTTTTCCATTTTCTAATGTAGCTACAACTGGATCGTCTTCGGCTGGTTTTGCCTCAGCCTTCGATGCCCAAGCCCATCTCCAACAAGCCAAAAGCGTGGGTGCAGAAGCAATTCTCCTGCTGTCGGTTGGACGCTCTAGTCGTGAGGCTCTAAGTATCCTCAAGGTTAGATCTGACAAATATCGTGAATTGAACGTGTTGAGTGATACTGGTTTGTATAGTTCCAATACGCTGAAGGCTGGTAGAAATGCACGGGGGCTGGTAATGATCGTGCCTTGGCAAGAATCAGAAAGTAGCCCGCAATTTTCCACAGGTGCCAAACAGTTGTGGAATACCCAAGTTAATTGGGTAACTGCCACATCCTACAACTCGGTAAAGGCTCTAGGTGCCGCCATCAAAGCCCAAGCATCGCCTTCCCGAACTGGTGTAATGAAGAATCTGGCTAAGAATGAATTCATGGGTGCCTCGGGGCGATTTCAGTTTAAAAACGGCGAACCTACCGAACGCTATATTCTAGTTAAAGTAGGCAAGACTCCAGCTAATTATAAATATTCTTCGCAAATGGGGTATGACTTTTTGCCATTCGAGTAAGTATTGCGTAGCTTAACTAGTTTGTAATACTTGCATCGCACTCTTAATAAGCTGAAAGTAAAACGGCTTGGTAATATCGATCGATTCAATCGGTGCTGCCGTACTAATTAATTCGGCGATTTTCTGACCTTTATTAACTATCAATGCGCCACCCTGTTCATTGATAATAGTAATCCGCAGCTTATCGTCAGAGATACTGCAATCATAATCACGATCTTGATAATTGAACTGATACTTTTGAGCTGAAACTGGCAACCTGACACTAACTACTTCTAGCTCGATCGATCTCATGTCTTTCCAGTTATTTTCCTTGAGTTTGTAAGCAATATCTAGATATTTAGGTAATGGAAAATAGTCTCCAAATCTCCACGCGATCGCTTTTATCCCTCTGGGAAATTCTGGCGTATCAACTGTAAACTTTAGATGTCCTTTACCAACTATCTTTTGTTCGATTACCCGCACATTTGCCGTCCAGAATACCGGATCGGGATTCTCCATTCCACAAGGATGAATCGCATCTATCTGTTCGTACAGTGACATGTTAATTGCCTCTAGACCCGCCTCAGCATCAATTTTGACCAGATATTTGAGATGCTCGATCTCCAGGCATTTGTGAGCAAATTCACTCAACCTTTGTTGGACTTGGACTAGATTTTCTGTCAGCATTGAAAATCCGCCAGCAGCTCGATGTCCGCCGTATTTACCCAGCAAATCGCCACAGTAATTAAGAGCATCAAATACGTTAAATTCAGGAATACTCCGCGCCGAACCGCGAATATGCGGATGAAATCGCGCTGAGGTTTCCGCCTTCGGCACGTCTCGCTTTCGCTCGCCTACAGCGTGCGTTTCACCAAGCGGATGTTCATCCTCATTCGTACCGATAAATACTGGAACACCATAGCGTTCGACTAACCTCGAGGCGACAATTCCAATTACGCCATGATGCCAACCAGGATGAACGATTATTAGTACCCGATTTTGTTTAATATTATAATCACCATTTTCAATCAGATCGATCGCTTCTTGCTCGATTGAGACACACATATCTTGACGTTGTTTATTTACCTGCTCGCATTGAATCGCTCTGGCTAATGCCACACTCATATCGTCAGTTGTTAGCAAATTGATGATAATCTGAGGATCGTCAATTCTGCCGATCGCATTAATTCTCGGCCCTAATCTAAACCCAATATCTTCAGGTTTCATCGCCGTATTTTTTGCCGCCGTTCCACCTTGGGTTCCCGACATTTCAATTAAGGCTTGAATCCCCGTAACTTTAGAACTGGGTAATAGCTGCAATCCCTGCTTGACTAAGCGACGGTTAATCCCCGTTAATGGTGCAAGATCTGCGATCGTTCCCAGTGTGAATAATTCTAATAACTCATCGCTCAAGGATGGTTTATTTAACCGAGCTGACAACTCCAGAGCCAATAAATAAGCGACTCCCACCCCCGCAATCGATCGATACACCGAAGACTCCGCAATCAATTTCGGATTAAGGATCGCATTTGCTGGCGGTAATACTTGCGGTAAATCATGGTGGTCTGTTATGATGGTAACTAGACCCAATTCTGCGGCTCTCACGATCGCATCCACAGCAGAGATGCCATTATCCACAGTGATGATCAGCTTGACACCCTCAGAGTGAAACTCTTCCACAATTCGCCGATTGATCCCATAGCCATCCGACATCCGACTGGGAATGGCATAATCTACATCTGCACCCAAAGCCGACAAAGCACGTAATAGCAACGCCGTACTCGTCATCCCATCCGCATCATAGTCGCCACAAATCGCAATCTTGGACTTCTGCTCGATCGCACTCACCAGTAAATCTAAACTAAGCTCTAGATCTGGAAATTCTGTCAACGGTGAGGGCAATACCGCTGTCTCTGGGTGAATAAACAGTTCCGCCTGTTCGAGTGTCTCAATCCCCCGATTTATCAATACCTGTGCGAGTAAAGGCGATGTCGCCACTTCCGGCGTAAGCGTAATTCCCGCCGCCAGCGTTGCAGCCTGTGACGAATTGCTCGGTGCGATCTGCCAGCGATGTTGGGGAAGCATAATCAGGTAGTTGATGGTTGATAGCGATAACCCGTGGGTACCCATCAAGGGCACCCCTACAAGCTACCTGTAGGGGTGCCCTTGATGGGTACCCAGAGATCTACGATCTTACTAGCGTTTATGTACTGGTGCAAGCTGTGAACTTACCTTGGATTTTAGATTTAGGCGACTAAATACGGATAGTCAGTATATCCATCAGCTCCAGCAGAATAGAACTTACTCGGATCTGGCGCATTCAACGGTGCATTTTTAGCAAATCGTGTAGGTAGATCCGGATTCGCTAGGAAAGGAACACCAAAAGCCACCGCATCGAGCTTACCACAAGAGATCGCCGCTTCTGCCTCCTCAGCACTGTAGCCCATATTACCAACGATCGCGCCTTTGTAGATCGATCGAATCGGAGTCATCACATCACCTTGCTGTTCACCCATAGAATCTGCCCGCATCACATGCAGATAAGCCAGATTATAATCATTAAGCTTAGTTGCTAGCCATGTCACCAGGGCAATCGGATCGCTATCAACCATACTATTAAAGCTATTGAGTGGTGAAATTCTCATCCCCACACGCTCACTTCCCCAAACGGAGATCGTCGCATCCAGCACCTCTAATAATAACCGAGCGCGATGTTCGATCGAGCCACCATATTCCCCACCGCGCTTGTTCGAGCCATCCCGCAAAAACTCATCCAACAAATAACCATTAGCCCCATGAATTTCCACCCCGTCGAATCCAGCCGCCTTCGCATTTACCGCCGCCGCCTTAAAACCAGCAATAATTGCCGGAATTTCCGCATCAGCTAACTCGCGGGGAACAGTATAGGGAAACTTCCCATCAGGAGTATGGATTTCATCATTAGTAATCGCGATCGCACTCGGTGCAACTGGCACCTTACCACCATTCAATAATGGATGACAAGCCCGCCCACCATGCCAGATCTGCAACACAATTTGACCACCTTCAGCATGTACTGCATCAGTAACTAGTTTCCAGCCAGCCACTTGCGCCTCATTATGAATCCCTGGCTCCGCCCCAAACGCCGAGCAGCCATCCATCGCCGCAGTAGCTTCCGCAATAATCAATCCCGCACTAGCCCGTTGACTATAGTGCTCCGCCATCAAAGCCGTCGGTACATGATTTTCGTCCGCCCGACAGCGCGTCAATGGTGCCATCAGCATCCGGTTGGGGATGGTTAATGCCCCAAGTTTCAGGGGTGTAAACAAATGGGTAAATGTCATGGCTAACTAATTAATCTTGAAGGGGTAGGTTAGTCTGCTCGATCTATTTCGATAATTCGATATTCTCGAACTATTAAACTATATCAACCAATATGAGATAATGCAAGTAGCTCTCGATACAATTAAAGATTGACAACACATCTGCAACTGTCAACCCCACCCACCATGCGCCCCTTCTACCATCCCCAATCCGAAGATATCTCCCTCGTCGGCGTACTATACGCTTTGGGAGATCCGGTGCGGTTGCAGATTGTCCAAAGATTGGCTCAAACAGGAGAACTAACTTGCTCGGATCTAGATTGTGCTGTCGCTAAATCCACAATGTCCCATCATTTCAAAATCCTGCGTGAATCGGGATTAGTGCTGACGCGGAAGGAAGGAACTCAACACATCAATACCCTCCGCTCTGCCGATCTCGACAGGCTCTATCCTGGACTTTTGGCAGTGGTATTGAAATCTCATGTTGCTGCTGTCTAAATAATGCTGTCTTTGGGCTGTAAGGGTTCAATGTCACTGGTAATTGATAGACTCGATCGACCCTAAATCTACCCTTTACCAGGATAAAGTAAATGCTCTGGATCTAGCCAAACAATGTAGAAAATCTCGTCAATGAAAAAACCGTGAACTCGACCATGTTCGTTAGCAGATAATGAAAATTGATAGGGCGTATCAACCAACTGTTCCTCATTTGGCAATCCAAATCCAGCCTCGCTTGTATCATTCCAATCGATCGGATGACATCGCAACGCACTACTACGATTGGTTAATAGCTCTCGAACAGATAAACCCGATAAAGATTTCAGTCGGTCGAGCAATGTTAACAAATAACTACCACCTTTCTCTCGACAATGAAACCATTCATGACCATCTTGATAATACTTAAACGAAAAACTAATCCCGACCAGAATTAACTGGGTGGGCTTAATTCCCGACTTACCAGCAGTGGGGAGTTACGTCTTCCTAATTTTCTTCGACACGCGCCCCGTAATACTCCTTCATCCAATTTTTCTCAATCTGGACGGTAGAAGCAATATCAGCGGCTATTCCACCTCTCGCTAAGATCCACGGATCTTCAGCATGGGTCATCTGCTCTAGTTCGTAACCATCGCAGCTAAAGTATTCATCGCTGACACCCTCTAAAAATTCGATTAGAGTAGGTGCGAGTTGTGGCGTGACATCTACAGTGATTGGTTGCCAGCGAAAGGCTTTATATTTTTGGTACAGTTCAGGAATTACAGGGCCATGTACCCAAGCCTGAAAATCTTCAGCAAACAGTGGCGCGTCATGAATCGCCAAATGCCAAGCTTGCGCGTAATAGACTAGTTTTTGCAGCTTCAAGTTGCTGATAAAAGAACCTGTATCTTTTGCCAACCAAATAAAATAATCTGCAATTTCAAAGCATGACACCACTTTAGTTTTCTCGCTGTGACACAATTACAACAGCATAACTGCTCCTACATATAATTATAGTCTATCTTTACTAATACACCCATTACGGAAAATTAACATCGATCGAGATCCCTAGCCAACACCCACTAATCTCGATATAATTCAGACATCAGACTTTGATTAACCTAGCGTAAATACAGGTAACTGCCATGAACATTTTTACTCGTTACGCTTAACACATTTCCACCATCAATGGTGTCAGAAAAAATTTATCTAAGTCCAAGTGAAATATTCTTCACCCTTAAACTCATTAGCTGAGGGTACATGGTTTAAACTCATCTGTGGTGCTAGCTTTGGGCACTTGCCAGCTATTCGCAGTCTGGCGATCGCTTATACATTAGCTGGAGCTGATTGTATCGATGTAGCGGCCGATTTAGCAGTAATTACCGCTACAAAAGACGGGATTAAAGTTGCTCAAAAATTAGCATTGGCAGATCGAACGCAGGGATATTCAATGATGAATGTGCCGCTATTGATGGTGAGTTTAAATGATGGTACCGACCCGCATTTTCGCAAGGCGGAATTTGATGCTACTCGATGTCCGGCTGATTGTTCGCGTCCGTGTGAGCAAATTTGTCCGGCTGATGCCATCAGTGCAACGGGTGTGATTGATGCACGTTGCTACGGCTGTGGGCGGTGTTTGCCAATTTGTCCATTGAATCTAATTACGACACGCGATCGAACTGCAACTCCTAGCAGTATTATCCCCTATCTCACCCAGGTGGATGGGATCGATGCGATCGAAATTCATACTCAGACAGGACATCTAGCAGACTTTCAAAAGCTATGGAGTATCCTCTCACCAGTTGCCCATCATCTAAAATTGTTGGCGATTAGCTGTCCTGATAGTAGTGAATTAATCGCTTACTTGCGATTAATTCACGCTACCATAGCGGCGACTTATCACCCGCAGCCACTACCATTTAGCCTCGTTTGGCAAACCGATGGTAGACCGATGAGCGGGGATATTGGCGCAGGTACAACTCATGCGGCGATTAAATTGGGCGAAAAAGTTCTGGGTGCAGATCTTCCAGGCTATGTGCAGCTAGCTGGCGGTACCAACCATTACACCGTTCCTAAGTTGCGGGAGCGGAGACTTTTACCGCCAAGCGACAAACACGTTCATGGGGTGGCTTATGGTAGCTATGCGCGGGTGTTACTCGCGCCGATTTTTGATGAGCTGGACTTACAGGATCGCGATCCTGGAAAATTAGAGAGCCATCCAGACTTATTATCAGCGGCTGTCTCGATCGCACATGAATTAGTCGCACAAATTAAAGGATTAGACAATATCCATCCAACCTCTAACTCTTTCTCCGCGCCCTTCGCGCCTCTTCACCTGTAATGGACGAAAATTTAAGTTTAGGTAGAACCCAAATTACCGACGATCTTGGTGATTTATTGGCAGTGTTACCAGAGTCAATTCGGACGACATTAGAACAGCATCCCAAACTCAACATCCTGATTGAAGTCGTAATGGATCTAGGGCGTTATCCCGAAGCCAGATTTCCCAATGGCGCAGAATATCTGAGTGATGTTGCGATTACTAGAGCCGAATTGGAGTATTGTGTCGATCGATTAGGGTCATTCAGTGGTGACAATCGCGCTGGGATCGAGCGCACCCTCCACCGGATTAGCTGTATGCGAAATCGGACTGGTGAAATTGTCGGACTAACTTGTCGTGTTGGGCGGGCAGTTTATGGCACGATCGAAATGATCCGCGATCTCGTCGAAACTGGCAAATCGATCTTGATGTTGGGTCGTCCAGGCGTGGGTAAAACTACCGCACTGCGGGAGATTGCGCGAGTATTAGCCGACGAACTGGGCAAACGGGTAGTAATTATCGATACTAGTAACGAAATTGCTGGCGATGGCGATATTCCCCATTCGGCGATTGGCAAAGCCAGACGAATGCAAGTCGCCCGTCCCGAACTTCAGCATCAAGTGATGATTGAAGCCGTCGAAAACCATATGCCCGAAGTGATCGTCATCGATGAAATCGGCACCGAACTCGAAGCTCTGGCCGCGCGGACGATCGCCGAACGCGGGGTACAATTAGTCGGCACCGCCCACGGTAATAAGCTCGAAAATCTGCTCAAAAACCCCACCCTTTCTGACCTAGTAGGCGGGATCCAAACCGTCACCCTTGGCGATGATGAAGCCCGTCGCCGAGCATCCCAAAAAACCGTCCTCGAACGAAAATCTCCCCCCACATTTGAGATCGCCGTGGAAATGCAAGATCGCCATCAGTGGGTTGTCCACGATAACGTCGCCGAAATGGTCGATATCCTCCTGCGTGGTCGCCAACCGACACCTCAAATCAGAACAGTTAATGATGAAGGTAAAGTTAGCATCGTCCGTCAGGTCGCCGAACTCGGTCGCAATGGACTGATGCCACCTCCCAACGTACCTCAAGCTCGCGGCTGGAGATCGACTGGACGCATGGCTCCCATGACTCCTCAAATCCCGCTAACGCCACTGGAATTAAGACCTAATACCCTCGCCACAAATGCCTCTCAAGCCACACTAGAAGCCGATCTAGGGTTTGCCCAGCTCCTAGAGCAAAATTGGGACAGCGACGAGCCATCGTACGCTGGAGCCGTCACTGGAGCCAATGGCGAAGACCTACCCCTGCATGTCTATCCCTACGGAATTGGTCGGGACGAATTAGACCAGGTAATTGAAATTTTAAACTTACCAGTTGTGCTAACCAAAGATATCGCTAATGCTGATGCCGTATTAGCACTGCGGACACATATCAAAAATCACTCCAAACTGCGGCAGATTAGCAAAGTTCGCCAAGTGCCAATCTATAGCGTTAAATCGGGTACGATTCCCCAGATCACCCGCACCCTGAGACGAATGCTGCACATGGACGATCCTCTTCCTGGTGACGATTTGCAATTACTCTCTCAAAATGGCAAGCATGATGAAGTTGAAGCACTGGAGGAAGCCAGACTAGCCGTCGAACAAATCGTCATCCCCAATCATCAACCTGTCGAATTATTACCTCGATCGAGTTATATTCGTAAGATGCAGCACGAGCTAGTCGAACACTATCGACTCAAATCGTCCAGTTTCGGCGAAGACCCCAATCGCCGCTTGCGAATTTTCCCTGATTAGAGCTAGGCTCTAGCTTCCAATCCTGCGGGCTAGAGCCTAACACCTACTTGACAAGGGGAAACTCGATCGAGTAGATTGAGAACATCTAGGGGTCATAGCTCAGTTGGTAGAGCACTACAATGGCATTGTAGGGGTCAGGAGTTCGAGCCTCCTTGTCTCCACTAGTTGGTAAACGTTTGCTGGTAAGGCTTTTAGGAAACAAGTCATGTCCTAATAGCCGTATTTTTGTGTCTACTTACCAGTCGATTGGGCAGTGTGAAAGGTAAAATATGTTGAACCATTGCTAGAAGAAACGATCGAGGGGTTACTATTGAGATTACAGCTATCGATCGAGTAAAACGAAATAACCACTGGTCAATAAGGGTTGGCGGCTAGACCGACTACCCTTGGGGGTGTAACTGCGCGATCGAAAGTACTGCCAATCCTAATTTTTTGGAGATATTGGGTCCGCCGATGAATGTTGAGTCTATCCGGTTTTGCGATCGCAGTGTCGATCTCGATCTTTACAAACTGCAAGCATTACTGAATAAAAGTGCATTTTGGGCAGTCGATCGAAAAATTGAAGATCTTAAAGTTGCGATCGATCGCAGCGAACCTGTAGTGTCAGCATGGGACGAAGACAAGCTAGTAGGTTTTGCTAGAGCTACTTCCGACGGAATCTATCGTGCGACAATTTGGGATGTAGTCATTGATGGCGACTACCAACGACTGGGCTTAGGTCGAAAATTAGTTGAGACTGTCCTCGCACATTCCTGTATGCAACGAGTCGAAAAAATCTATCTCAGCACCACTCATCAGCAAAGCTTCTACGAACGGTTGGGGTTTGTCGTAAATAGCAGCACGACAATGCGGCTCGACCGAGGTTGACGGAAATGATCTATCTGTCTTAAAGCCCAAAGCCTAAAACCTAAAGCCTAATTATTAACATTTGTAAATATTCTGAGGATAGATCTGAATTCAATTACCAGCCTCAACAGCATTGCAATCTAGGCATAAATAGGGCTGTAGCGATCGATAAGCAGAGATTAACAGTCCTGAGATTACCTTGCTTCCAGGCTAGGAAGCGGATAACATAATGCATGAGATTATTGAAAAATAAAAGTTTTCGTAGACACCTATTTTAAGGAGGATCGTAGTCAATGGGACTACCCTGGTATCGTGTGCACACAGTCGTCCTGAATGACCCAGGTAGACTGATATCCGTGCATTTAATGCATACAGCTTTGGTTGCTGGTTGGGCTGGTTCGATGGCTCTGTTTGAACTATCAAACTTCGACCCTAGCGACGCAGTTTTCAACCCCATGTGGCGACAAGGAATGTTTGTCCTGCCCTTCATGGCACGTCTTGGAATCACCAAATCTTGGGGTGGCTGGAGTGTTGTTCCAGGTGAATCGGCAGCAGATGCTGGTTTCTGGTCTTTTGAAGGTGTAGCTACCGCTCACATCATCCTATCTGGGCTGCTGATGCTAGCTTCAATCTGGCATTGGGTTTATTGGGACTTGGAACTGTTTACAGACCCTCGGACTGGTGAACCTGCGTTGGATTTACCCAAGATGTTTGGGATTCACTTGTTCTTGTCTGGTTTACTCTGCTTTGGCTTCGGCGCATTCCACTTGACTGGTCTATTTGGTCCAGGCATGTGGGTAACGGATCCATTTGGGATTACGGGACATGTAGCTCCAGTGGCTCCAGAATGGGGTCCAGCGGGCTTCAATCCGTTCAATCCTGGTGGCGTAGTCGCTCACCACATTGCAGCGGGTACAGTCGGGATTATTGCTGGTTTATTCCACTTGACTGTCCGACCACCAGAACGGCTTTACAAAGCTCTGCGGATGGGAAATATCGAAACTGTACTTTCTTCAAGTATTGCCGCAGTTTTCTTCGCAGCGTTTATTGTTGCGGGTACGATGTGGTACGGATGTGCCACTACCCCGATCGAGCTATTTGGCCCAACTCGGTATCAGTGGGATAGCGGTTATTTCCAACAGGAAATTCAACGTCGCGTTCAGACTGGCATGGAAAATGGTCAGACTGAAGCTGAAGCTTGGAAGGCAGTACCAGACAGACTGGCATTCTATGACTATGTAGGTAATAGCCCAGCTAAAGGTGGTCTATTCCGAACTGGTGCAATGAATAAAGGGGATGGAATCGTTCAAGGTTGGCAAGGACATCCAGTATTTAAAGATGCGGAAGGTCGAGTACTGAGTGTACGCCGTCTACCAAACTTCTTTGAAAGTTTCCCTGTGATCTTGACTGACTCTGAAGGGATCGTACGTGCAGATGTACCGTTCCGTCGGGCAGAATCCAGATACAGCTTCGAGCAAGCTGGAATCACTGCTAGCTTCTACGGTGGTGCTTTGAATGGTCAAGTCTTTACAGATGCCAACCAAGTCAAGCAGTTTGCCCGCAAAGCTCAAGGTGGCGAAATCTTTGAATTCGATCGCGAGAAACTTGGCTCTGACGGTGTATTCCGGACTAGTCCTCGGGGTTGGTTTACTTTTGGTCACGCCGTATTTGCGTTATTCTTCTTCTTTGGTCATCTCTGGCATGGTTCGCGGACAATCTACCGCGACGTATTTGCTGGTGTAGAAGCCGATCTAGAAGAGCAAGTAGAATGGGGATTATTCCAGAAATTGGGAGATCCTTCTACTCGGAAGAAAGAAGCCTAATAAATTGGGGACTGGGGGTTGGATCGTCTCTAATCCCTATTTCCCAGCTACTGTTAAACAAAAAAATAATCCTCTAGGATTCTCACGATGGAAGCAACTATTTATATTTTGGTAACGGCGTTGGCTTTGGGTGTGGTGTTTTTTGCGATCGCGTTTCGCGAACCAGCAAAGATTCCCCGCAAGAAAGATTAAGCAACAATTTCAGTTTAGGCACGATCTGAGCTAATCTAGAGAAATCTCTAGGTAGCTCAGATTTTGCTTTTGGGGTACCAGTCATGCGTAGATCTACCCACCCGCACTATAAATGTGCTGCCCTACGGGCACCCCTCCTTGGAGGGGATTTTTCACCCTAGATCCTAACTCCCATCTCCCATCTCCCAACTATCTAATGCAATGTCCTCGCTGCCAGTATACAGATAGTCGTGTGTTAGAGTCTCGATCGACAGAAGCGGGACAAAGTATTCGCAGACGGCGGGAATGTCTGGAGTGCAAGCATCGGTTTACGACCTATGAGCGGCTAGAATTTGTGCCAGTAACTGTAATCAAGCAAAATTCCCACCGCGAGTATTTCGATCGATCCAAGCTGCTCAGAGGGATGATTCACGCCTGTCAGAAAACTGGATTACCACCGGAGACACTAGAAGGGATCGTCGATAATATCGAATCTCAACTCCAAACCAGAACCCTGCGTGAAGTGACTACGGCCGAAATTGGCGAGCTGGTGCTGTCAGAATTGCAGCCATTAAGTGAAGTCGCCTATATTCGATTTGCGTCTGTCTATCGTCAATTTCAGGGGATTCGGGATTTTGTGGATACACTACACCAGTTAAATCAAGGTCGAAATCAGATATGAGTAGTTAGGAAAATTAAATGTAAAATAAAATACCGCTCAGTGACACGATATTCTCTATGACTTAATGTCGATCTGTAGGCTCCATTACATCGACTTCGAGTCTTAGAGTGGAGAACAAGAGGCTAGCTACAATTTATTGTTGCCAATTTTGGCACTGTAGGATACAATAGTACTATTAATGATTATTTTACAGCAATTCTAATGTTTGCTTGAAAAATGGGCATTATATATTATGCTATTTAAGCACTGATTCATTTACAAAATCAAATTTATTGTAAATGCATCAGTGCTGTGAACTCGCGAGTACTTTATAACTTAGTGAAAAATACTATGGCTAGTGTTTTTGATGTTGCAGATTATATTCTTAAAGTTCTTGGGTCTGTTACTGCAATGAAGCTTCAAAAGTTAGTTTATTATTCACAAGCTTGGTCTTTAGTTTGGGACGAAAAGCCGATTTTCACAGAAACTATTGAAGCTTGGGCAAATGGACCTGTGTGCGTTGAACTTTATAATGTTCACAAAGGTCAATTTAAGATTAGTAGTTTACAGGAAGGAAATTCCGATAATCTCAATCTTGTGGAGAAAGAAACAATCGATGGTGTTCTTAAATTTTACAAGGACAAGAGTTCTCAATGGTTAAGTGATTTAACGCATCAAGAAGATCCTTGGATTCAGGCTCGGAAAGGTTTAGCTCCCGGACAACGAGGGAACGTAACAATCACTCATGCTTCAATGGCAGAGTATTATGAAGGATTATAGAATTTAATTGTGGGCGATAGAAAAAATCCAAAATCAGGCTTCAATCGTACTTCTAATCTCACAAAAGATCCAAAGCTATCTTCTAATCCAGATGATTACTATGATCGCAATCCTAATTGGAGAATTTCTCGGATTGAACTATGCGATCCTTATGGATGGCATAATTTAGATGTCATCATGGCTATTCATATCAAAGAAAAGCTATCGTATTTTGAGACAATGACATGGCGTGAAATTCTATTAGATTCTAAAAAACAAAATCATTTTATTTCTGTTGACAAACTATCTAAAAAGGCTCAGGATCGTTTAATAGAGACAAATCAAGACGACGTAGAGGAGCTGCTTTCACTACGTCTTAATGGAAAAGAAAGGATTTGGGGTGTTGTGGAACAAGGGACTCTTAATCTATTATGGTGGGATCCAAATCATCAAATTTGTCCATCGACTAAGAAAAATACGTGACCTAAAACGGCAAAAGCTAGCTTCGATGATAAAATTTGGGTTTGGACTACTTCCTTTCTAGCTACCTGACTCATGAATACCCCAGTTTATCCCGTCCGCTGGCATCACGATCGCGTCCTCCTGATCGACCAAAATCGATTGCCAAATGAGTACACCCATGTGGAAATCAGTCGGGTGGATGATATGGCACGAGCCATTACCACGATGATCGTGCGGGGTGCGCCAGCGATCGGTGTGGCGGCGGCGTATGGGATGTATTTGGGGGCGAGAGAGATTACGACAACAGACAGACCTGAATTTTTGAGCCAGCTTACAGAGATCGGTAAGACGCTCAGAGCTACCCGTCCGACGGCAGTAAATTTGTTTTGGGCGATCGATCGGATGGAGCAAACCGCTGCTAGTTGTGCGGGCACGGTGGTGGAGATTACCGCGCAATTACTAGTGGCAGCGCAGAAGATTAATGCTGACGATATCGCCACTTGTCAGGCGATCGGGAAACATGGTTTGGCGGCTTTGCCCAGCAGTCCCGAACAGCTCTGTTTACTCACTCATTGCAATGCAGGTGCCCTGGCAACGGCTGGTTATGGTACTGCCCTTGGGGTAGTTCGTTCGGCATGGTCTGAGGGGCGATTGGCGCGGTTGTATGCAGATGAGACTCGTCCCCGCTTACAGGGTGCGAGGCTGACAAGTTGGGAATGTGTCCAAGAAGGCATTCCGGTGACGGTAATTGCCGATAGTATGGCGGCGCACTGCATGAAGCAAGGATTAATTGATGCGGTGGTGGTGGGTGCCGATCGCATTGCGGCTAATGGTGATGCGGCAAATAAGATTGGCACCTATAGTTTGGCGTTGATTGCCAAGGCGCACAATATCCCGTTCTTTGTGGCGGCACCAGTTTCGACGATCGATTTCAGTCTCAGTGATGGTAGTTTGATTCCGATCGAGGAGCGTCATCCTTCTGAGCTGTATCAGATTGGCGAGACGATTATTTGTCCGCCTGGTGTTGAATTCTACAACCCAGCTTTTGACGTGACTCCAGCTCATTTGATTCAGGCGATCGTGACCGAATTTGGCGCATTTCCACCAGCCGAGATCGTCAGCCTACATCGTTAATATACTTTTAATGTCAAATTCTTTGCCATCAAGAAAAAAACACGCAAGTTATTCAGCCTTTTGCCCTTATCAACTGGAAGCAATCTATCCCGATCGAAGTGTAAAATATAGATAATAGCGATAATTTAGCAAGTGATAAACTTTGAATAATTTGCAACTATTGGGTAGTAAGAGTGTAGATATGTTGAATCCAATTGGATCTACTCTTCAACAGCGATATCAAATTCTGGAGCAATTAGGTCAGAATGGACTCGTGACTACTTATTCGGCAATCGACCTGCAAATACCTGGTAATCTGCAACTAAAATGTGCGATACACCGCTACGAAATCGCCGATCCGACCCCAGATAGTTCGGATTGGTATCGAGCGGTACTATCAGCACAGGGCTTGTACACACTCAGCCGTCAGGTGGATCGACTGCCGATCGTCTATAGTTATTTTGCCGAAGGGGACGCATTTTATCTGGTGCGGGAATTTGTGGCGGGGATGCCCCTGGCGCAAGAATTTCTGGCGGTTCGCCCGTGGAGCCAATCGCAAGTGGTAATGCTGCTGGTAGATTTGCTGGAAGTACTGCACGACATCGATCGACATCAGATGACTCCAGCTCCAGTGTCATTGAGTCAGATTGTGCGGCGCAATCTCGATCGCAAATTGGTCTTGATTAATCTGCCCATCCTCTACCAATCATCCCCAGTAGATCCCTATTTAGACCGCCATAATTTGCAGGCGGTGGGAGTAATCGCCATTGCGGCGGCTACAGGTATTGGCATCAGTCTCGCCCAGGCAAACAGCCAACAATGGCACGAATTGGCACCTAAGATTAATCGACCAGAATTAGTGACGATGATCGATCGATTAGTTGCGACTGAACCCGATCGTCAGTATCCCTCGATCGCCGCCGCTTGGCAAGCGATCGCGAGTGTGATGTCCCAAGTCCTGATCCAGCAATACTCTCAGGCGGGTAATCAGAACGAGATTGCCAAACATGTGCAGCTATTAGTCGATCGAGGGACTGGATACTATGAAATTGGTGATTGCGCTCAGGCGATAACGGCTTACGATCGCGCTCTAGCTTTGGACAGTAGCTGTGTTGAGGCGTATTGTGGTAGAGGCAATGCGCGTCGCTATCAGGGCGACTACGCAGGCTCCTGGGAGGATTTCAATTTAGCGGTACAGCTCGATCCCAGCCACGGAGTTGCTTACATCGGCAGGGCACTGGCAACATGTTTTGGGCATCAGCCAGACGTGAATGCGAGTGCGGATTTTCAGCAGGGTCAAAATTTATTGATTCAGCCCCAAAATGCGATCGCCTATGTGATGCGAGGTACCGCAAAAGCCCAATTACATGACAACCAAGGCGCGATCGCCGATTATACTAGGGCGATCGAATTAAATCCCAGGCTGGTGCTTGCTTACAATAATCGGGGCAATTTACGCCAGCATTTTGGCGATGTTGATGGGGCGATTTCAGATTTTAGCAGTGTATTGACGATCGATCCGCACTCGCCCATTGCTTATAATAATCGGGCGATTATTTACACGCAAACTGGTCAATTTTCTGCCGCCATTGCCGATTACCAAAAAGCGATCGAATTGCAGCCAGAGTTTGTGAGTGTTCACAATAATCAGGGCAATGCCTACTGTCAGATGGGCGACTATCCCAATGCGATCGAACACTACACTAAGGCAATTACACTCGACCCAAATTTTGCAGTAGCCTATAGCAATCGAGCAAATATTTATCGAATTCAAGGTAACTTAGGGGCAGCTTTAGTGGATTACGATCGAGCGATCGATATCGATTCAGAGTTAGTAATTGCCTATTACAATCGCGGGATTTGTCATCGTCAAATTGGCAATCATCAAGCGGCGATCGATAATTACACGCAGACTTTAAAACTCGATTCTCAATATTTTTATGCCTATTATCATCGCGGCAATGCCCGTCAATATTTAGGCGATAAACATGGGGCGATCGCTGATTATACTCAGACAATTTATTTCGATCCAAACCACATTTATGCTTACTATAATCGCGCAGTTACCCGCAGTGGGATTGGCGATATTCATGGCGCAATGGAAGATCTGGAGCGATCGATTGAGCTAGAACCAGCATTTACGTTGGCTTATTATCAGCGGGGGTGGTTACTCGCCATCCATGATGAACATGAATATGCAATTGCCAACTATCAGCGGGCGATCGAACTAAACCCCCAGTATCTCGATGCCCACTATCAAAGCGGATGTAGCCATCAAAACTTGAGTAACTTATCTGCTGCACTAGCTGATTTTAGTCAGAGCATCAATATCGATCTTAACTATGCTCCAGCTTACTATCAACGAGCAAAAATATACGCGCAAATTGGCGATCGGACTGGTGCAATTAGCGACTATCATAAAGCGGCAAATCTCTATCTCGATCGGGGTGATAGCAAAACTTATCAGCAGATTCTCTACTCGATCGATCGGCTAGTTATGATTAATTGAAGTTTAGATTACCCGTTTAGTGCTGTAACTAATACACTCGACTAGCCGGAATCCCTTCCCAAGCCGTCGCTGCGGGCACTCGTTCCCCTTTCATAATTAGCGACATTGGATGCAGTGACACATCTGCGGCTAATGCAGAATCATATAGAACTACTGCTGCTGTGCCCAATTGACAACGATCGACACAGACGGTACTAGCTGTTTTGACCTGCTTTTTGCTAGCTAATTCACTGGTGGTGACGATCGTTTTAATCCCACCATCCGATAAGATATACTCAATTCGATCGGCTAGGCTGTTTCAAATTTTCGCTCAAAGTCATTTGGTTGGCTAGTTGAGAAGGATTAACTACAGCACAATATATGACTATCTTGGTTAGCATTCGGTTCGATTCCGAGTGCTATCGCATATCTTAGTGTAGATTGAGCCTAATTCCACAGCTTTGAGCGGCATTCAATCGTGACGACTTCATTTACCGATCGTCAGTTACAATTGTCAGACGCGATCGTGAACTAGATGCGGACTCCGAGATCTAGCTCCATCATCATCTCGACCCATTAATTCATCCGCATCAAAGTCCAGGATGTCTAAATCCAAAATATCCGCAGGATCGAATTCCGAGCTGCTAGCTGATGCAGCCACCACTTCTTCCACCTGCTCGACCTCGTTCTCAGGAATCATTGATTCCATATTAAACGAGATAAACAGATAAGCTCCATTGACAAACATTAGAGTAATCAAGCATATTGCCTGCATCTTAACCCCCTAACCTAGCTGAATTAATGATCCTGCTAACGGCTTTTGCTCGGTTTTCAGTAGCTAATTCTGTGGGCGAGCATTGCAGTTAGATAACTATAGCTTATCACGGCTATAACTATTTGGAATGTCTGCTTAATATTAATATTTGCTGCTGTAATCTAAACGACAGATCCAAAGAAATCAGTCACTCGATCGAACTCTAGATCTGTATATCGATCGATCGTCCAATTCGCCCGCCGCTGCAACATGTGAAATGGATAAGTATTAGCAATTGCCACTGCTTGAATACCCGCTCGTTTCAATGCAGTCAGTCCAGCAAAGGTATCCTCGATCGCCATACATTCGGCGGGCACTAAATTTAGGTCGGGATGTAATTTATTCAACTTGGCGATACTGAGTAAATACCCCTCAGGATCTGGCTTACTCTGCTTAATTTCATCTCCAGCGACGATTGTCTCAAAATAGCGATCGATCCCAGCTTGCTGCAATACAAACTCGGCTTCCGATCGAATTGCCCCAGTCACCAAAGCTAGTTTATAGCCACTCTCATACATCTGCTTGATGAATTCAACGACATCAGGATAAATTGGCAACGTCTCCATTTTTGTTAACCGATCCCGATAAGCGATCGCTTTTTTAGCGATTAATTTATCCAGATACTCATCTGTCACAGATCTGCCACGGGATGCCAGCAACTCAGTTAGAGCAGCTCTGTCACTTCGCCCTACACATACTCTCCAAAATTCTTTACCCTGTGGCGGTAAATTTTCTGCTATTAACAACTCATCATTTAACTCCCGATGAATTGCTTCATCCTTGATAATGACACCGTTAAAATCAAATAAAACTGCTTTTAAAACCACATTTAATTTAGTTGATAGTTGATATTTGATATTTGATAGCTAACTAGCTAGCATTTTGCTAAAGCCTAAAGCCTAAAGCCTAAAGCCTAAACCTTAACTCTTAATCCCACTAGTAGATCTGTAGGTTGGGTTGAAGAATGAAACCCAACAAACCTAGACAAAACCTAAACCTTAACTCCCCTAGTAACTTGATTGAGCCAAAATACATCATTTGTTTGTACTCGATCGAATCCAGCTTTGCCCATCCAGGCATCTAGATTTCCGGCGGCGTATGCTTGGATATATGGCTCCTCAAATATATTATTCAGCAGCTCTAGACTCCGCAGCGTACGTTGATTGCCATCGAGAATCAGCATTGTGCCGCCAGGAGCTAGCAATCGATAACTTTCGGTGAGAATAGCCTGAGCGATTTCTGGGGGTGTTTCATGAAATAGGAGCGAAGCCGTTACCAGATCGAAGCTACCAGCCTCAAACTGAGTAGCTTCGGCGGTACCGTGTTGCCAATCAATGTCTAAACCCGCCTGTTTCGTTGGCAAAGCCGCTCCCCTGGAGCATCGATCCGCCGCAATTGCCAGCATGTATGGCGATAGATCTAATCCCGTTACCGCCGCACTTGGAAAATTTTGCTTAATCAACATTGTCGTCGATCCAGTCCCACAGCCCAAATCGAGCACTCGGTGAGGATAGAAATCAATTTCATTAATCAGACTCTGCCGCACCCACGGTTCATAGGGTGGCAGCACATACTGTGTAATTGGATCGTAGGTAATCGCCGCCGTCTGAGTCAGGTAGCCACCCTCAATCCCATGAAAATTCTGCCCTTGATAGTAATCAGGATAGCTAAATTCGGCTGCTTGATATCGATCGATCGTCCCTTGCCAATCAATCCGATCTCGCACCGCCATCATCTGCTCTTTATCCAGTAAACCCTGCACGATCGGCGAGAGAAACTGCTCCCACAATGTATCTGTTCTAATCGCCATAATCAATCCTGGATATCTACGCTAAAAATATGCTAGGTGCTAACTTGAATCGATCGGCTAAAGCCTTGGCGAGATTTGGCTCGATCGATTTCGTTCCTGCTAAAACTTGTGCGACTGCTTCACTAGATCCAAAGATATTAACTAATTCTGTTGGATCGATTCCACTAGATTCAATGATATGCTGCAAGACTTCAGATGGCAAAGCTCTATCGATCGGATAATGCTCTGACTCATAAGTCTCGACCAACATCGTTACTAAATCGTACAATGCTGACTCTTCAGGTGTTTGGTTTTGCTGAAAAATCAACCGTTCTGCCACAGCCAGAAACTGTTCATATTCATCTTCTGTTTCAATTACTTTCGGCTTCACTTCAGCCACAAGTTGACCGTATACTTTGAGATTAATAGTTTGGGTCATTTTTCCAATAATCCTTATCGTATTCAGAGTGAGTTAGGAAATATTTAAAATAAACTCGTTGTTTGACATAATCAATACCCACGATTAAACGATAGTTATTACCCTTAACATTGAAAACAGTAAAATTCCCTACAGCTTCAGCATCGCGATATACTTCTCGAACATCTTCTAAATTAGACCAAGCAGCATTTTTCACAACTAAATACCAAGTCTCAACCGCTTTTTTAGCATCAGAATATCGACAAGCCTCAGTTCGCAAATTTTTGATAGCAATTAGACGCATCGCATCTGTTCCAATTTGTAGAGTGCGTTATTGCCCAAGTGTAACGCACCAAAGAATGAGATAGTGCTAACTATCTTTATTCAACTTCAACACCGCCATAAATGCCTCTTGCGGTACATCCACCGTGCCCACCGACTTCATGCGTTTTTTACCTTTAGCTTGCTTCTGGAGCAATTTCTTCTTCCGCGAAATGTCGCCACCATAGCATTTTGCTAGGACATCTTTACGCAGGGCAGGAATATTTTCACTGGCAATGATCTTGCTGCCGATCGCAGCTTGAATTGGTACTTTAAACTGGTGGCGGGGAATTAATTCTTTGAGTTTTTCAGTCATCGCCCGACCGACATTGTATGCTTTATCACGGTGGACGATCATCGCCAAAGCATCGACGGGATCGCCATTGATCATTAGATCGAGTTTGACCAGATGATTTTCCCGATAGCCGATCAGTTGATACTCCATGCTGGCATAACCGCGCGTATTTGACTTCATTCGATCGAAGAAATCAGTCACAACTTCAGCCAATGGCATCTCATAAATTACCGTTGTCCGCCCCTTGGTCAGATATTTCATGTCCTTGAATTCACCTCGTCTGTTTTGACATAGTTCCATCAAGGTACCGACATATTCTTCCGGCGTAATCATCTCCAATTTAACGTAGGGTTCCTCAATCTTTTGGCGATGATTAGGGTCTGGGAGTGTACTGGGATTGTCGATATAAGTCTCTACGCCGTGATTGTCTGTGACACGATAAACCACCGAAGGCGCGGTGGTAATTAAGTCGAGATTATATTCCCGCTCCAATCGCTCTTGGACGATTTCCATGTGTAGCAAGCCCAAGAAGCCACAGCGGAAGCCAAACCCCATTGCGCTGGAAGTTTCCGGCTCATAGTTTAACGCCGCATCATTGAGCCGCAGCTTATCAAGTGCATCCTTCAATTCTGGATATTGATCTGCATCCGTGGGAAACAACCCACAAAATACCATCGGTTTTGCTTCTGCATAGCCAGCTAAAGCTTCAGCCGCCTTATTACCAACGAGGGTAATCGTATCGCCTACCCGCGCATCGCCCACCGCTTTAATCGACGCGGCAAAGTAACCTACTTCTCCAGCATGGAGTTCATCTACTTGGACTTGCATGGGGGAGAGAATGCCAAGTTCATCAATGACATATTCTTTACCACTCGCCATCAAGTGAACCTTATCGCCACGTTTGACGCTGCCGTCCATCACGCGGAAGTAGACGATCACACCGCGATAACTGTCATAGTAGCTATCAAAAATCAGTGCCCGCAACGGCTCATTTACCGTATCTCTAGGCGGCGGCACCAATAACACCACCGATTCCAAAATCTCTTGAATCCCAATGCCCTGCTTGGCTGAAGTTAAAATCGCCCCGCTACAATCCAAGCCAATAATCTCTTCGATCTCCGCCCGAATTCGCTCCGGCTCGGCTCCAGGTAAATCGATCTTATTGAGTACTGGAATAATCTCTAGATTACTCTCCAACGCCAAATACACATTCGCTAGCGTTTGCGCTTCCACACCCTGGGAAGCATCCACCACCAATAACGCCCCCTCGCAGGCTAGGAGACTTCTAGACACCTCATAAGAGAAGTCCACATGCCCAGGCGTATCGATCAGATTCAACACGTATTCCTGACCATCTAGAGCAGTGTAGTTCATCCGCGCTGCCTGGAGCTTGATCGTAATCCCTCGCTCTCGCTCCAAATCCATATTGTCGAGGAACTGCGCCTTCATCTCGCGATTGCTGACTGTACCTGTATCCTGCAACAATCGATCGGCCAAGGTAGATTTACCATGATCGATGTGAGCAATAATCGAAAAGTTACGAATTCGCGAAACAGGCACATTGGTCATGATAGAGTCCGAGGAATTGGGGATATTGAATGATGGATATATAGCTTCCTAGTTTAGCGCAAGGTTTCGGCAAACAGTAAGGGTACAGCGATCGCAAAGCTTTTTTCGTTCAGAATCGATCGTGAGCTAACACCACATTCCGTCGATGATGCCAATACCTAAAAATATTGGCATAACTATAAGGCTTATTGCATCTAAAGTTTGAGCTTGATTTCAACATTTTCTAACGCTGACAAACCAACGTCTACGCTAGATTTACCATCGTATTCAAACGGATTATCTAAATCCTCAATCAAGAATAATAAATACACAAACAGCGTAAACATAAACGTCGAAACCGTCAAATTCTCGCTAAATCGTTCCGCATCGATGAGTAACAGCGCAAAAATTGAACCGCCGAGAAATAACCATAGCAACACATAGGCGGCTCCGAGAAAATCTGTATCTCGATTACCACGCATTTGTCTGGCGATCGATCGAATCTTGGCTTGCTCGGCATGAATATAGGTGACAAATCCGCTGCAATTATCAAGGACTAAAATACTGGCTAGGAGTGGATTAAGTCGATCGATCGCATCATCAACTACCGTAAATTCTTTACCATCTCTGAGCCAATCTAGAATCGATCGACTGACATCAGCCAAAGCTTGTTTGAGCGGTTGTGGTTGATATTCTGGATATCTAGTTGCGATGATTTGATTGGTATCCTCGATCGTTTCTAGAGTATTAGCAATTTGGGATGGCATCCCCTCACAAGCGCGATAATCGCTCAACGTGCCACTCAAAATCAAGGCAATCACGAATGTAGCCGCGCTAAATAATGCACCCGTTAGTGCGTCAAATGCCCAGGGTTCCCACTCTAGCCAGTGCATTGCCAACTTGACGACACAGAATAATCCCGTCCACGGCAAAACTTTTGCTAGGATACCCCACTTCACTACATCAAACACGATTATTTTGCTGTTAAATTTCTTCGTATTATTTTACACGCTCAGGTGTCGGCACTAGCTTTAATCTATATTTATATAAGGCAACTGGACGACTTTGCAGTTTATCGATCGTCTTAAAATAGTTAGGATCTTTGGGTGATAGATAGATTGCTGAAATTTGAGTGGCGGTAATTGATGGCGTAGGCGTGGGTGTGAATTGATAACTAGTTGTGGTTTCGACGACATTGAGATAAATCGTTGAGCTAGTCCGAAAAATCTGTTGGGAAAGTTCGGTGGAAATAAACTGATTTGGCTGGGGAGTTTCGAGATTGAATCCGGTTACAAAAGCCTCTAATTCTCGATCTTGGGTAAGTTGGGTAATTTGTTTGGTGGAGTTTTGGGGATCTATTTTAACAGAGAGAACATTTGCAGCACCTAGATAGGCAGTGGCGATATTCAATCCATTAAAAGCTCGATCGGCTACAATTTGCGGTGCAGGTAACTTCGATTTCAATCTGGGCAAATTTAGCGGGGAAAATTTGGCGGCTTTAACGGGGTTATTGGGCACGAATTGCACAGTGAACTCGATCGGCTGATTAATATATTTACGATTGCTTTCAAATCCAGGTGTGACAACATCTGGAGCCAAGGGTGCAATCTGTTCGAGCAGTGTACTAGTTGCTACCCACTGCCCCTGAAACCACTCAGGATAGGTCAATTCGCCCTCATGCCGCGTCACCTGTGCCGCACCATTCCAATTGGGGAATCGATCGATCCGATCGCTCAACTTGCCAGCTAGGGCACTGGATGAAATCGATAAGCAAATGGCGATCGCATAAACAAAAACTTTAGAAACCAAACTATTCATCTCTTACTCCCTCCCCTTTCTAAGGGGAGGGCTGGGGTGGGGTAAAGATCTACGCAACTCACAACACCTTGCACTGTCCATAATGCCGCAACAGGTGATCGCACAAGACCAAAGCCACCATTGCTTCCACCATCGGCACCGCGCGTGGTAATACACAAGGATCGTGCCTACCCTTCGCCGCCAAAGTAGTTTCTTCCCCCGTCTGCGTCACTGTATTCTGCTCTTTCCGAATCGTTGCAGTTGGCTTAAAAGCAACACGAATGATGATATTTTCGCCATTGGAAATGCCGCCTTGAGTGCCACCCGATCGATTGGTGCGTGTCCGAATTTCACCCTGTTCGTCGGTGTAGAATTCGTCATTATGCTCACTCCCAGTCAGCAATGTTCCAGCAAACCCCGAACCGATCTCAAATCCCTTGGTGGCGGGGAGAGACATCACCCCTTTGGCGATATCTGCTTCCAACCGATCGAATACGGGCACCCCCAGCCCCTTAGGAACATTTCGCACTACACATTCTACCACCCCACCGATCGAGTCGCCCTCCCTGCCGATCGCTTCAATTCGATCGATCATCGTATCTGCACAAGTCAGATCGGGACAGCGAACGATATTACTTTCGACTTGAGCCAGAGTAACAGTATTGGGATCGACGGTTGCTTCGATATCCTGAATTCGTTTCACATAGCCGATTACTTCGACGTTATTGAAAATTTGGAGTACCTTCTTGGCAATTGCCCCCGCAGCAACTCGCCCGATTGTTTCCCGCGCCGAAGATCTGCCGCCACCTTGCCAGTTGCGAATCCCATACTTAGCATCGTAGGTAGCATCAGCGTGAGAGGGGCGATAGGTTTGTACCATCTCACTATAGTCCTGGGATCTGGCATCTTGATTCCGCACTAAAATGCTAATCGGTGTACCTGTCGTCTTGCCTTCAAATACCCCAGATAAGATTTCGCAGGTATCAGTCTCCTTGCGGGGAGTGGTAATCTTACTCTGTCCTGGGCGGCGGCGATCGAGTTCGACCTGGATCTCTGCCTCGGTAATCTCTACCAGGGGCGGACAACCATCGATAATCACCCCGACACCACCGCCATGTGATTCGCCGTAGGTGGTAATTCTAAATAAATGCCCAAAGGTGTTTCCCATCGTATCTGCAAAAATCGATCGTCAGTGGTTAGTTATTAGTTTATCAGGCACAGCAGATGAGAGTTGCGGATCGAGTAACTCGACCTGAAACACTTTGCTAAATACTTCGATGATTTGCTGGCGCACTAGGCTAGGATCGATGTCAGGGATAAATTCAGCCATGCTCCCAACAGATCGATCGACAATGCCACAGGGGACGATCCGATCGAATCCACTCAGATCGGGACAAACATTCAAAGCGAAACCATGCATGGTAATCCAGCGGCTGACTTTAATTCCCACTGCGGCAATCTTGCGACCTTCTACCCATACACCAGTTAAGCCATCAATTCTTGCTCCAGTGAGATGATGAAGAGCTAAAACTTGGATGACAACTTCTTCTAGCTGCCGCAAGTACCAGTGCAAATCTTGTTGATAATACCGCAGATTGAGAATTGGATAAACAACTATCTGTCCTGGACAATGATAGGTAACTTCACCACCGCGTTCGACTCGGTATAGTTCATATTCAGTCTCTAGGTGGTCGAATTTCAAAAACTCTAAGCTAGAACCAGTACCGAGTGTGTAAACAGGTGGATGTTCGAGGATGACTAGGGCATCAGCTATTTCTGGATCCTTAATCCGTTCCTGCTGGAGTGATTTTTGCCAAATCCAAGCAGATTGATAGTCAATTTCACCGCAGTTGTATAGTAGGCAGTTACGGTTGATTTGAGATGTTTTCTCAGGGTAATTTACCATTGATTTGAGAAAGTTTGAGATTTAGCAGTGATAAAGTAAACACAATTAGAAATAAGACTAGACCGATCGTACAAGCATAGCTGAGATCGGGATTACTCGATCCAAATCCTTGCTGATAGAGGTAATAAACCACCGTTTTGGAACTATTGCGGGGACCACCTTGAGTCATCACATAGACTTCTTCAAATATCTTAGTGGCTGCGATCGCGGAAATCACGGCAACTAGCAACATATAGGGACGCATCAGTGGAATTGTAATATCCCAATGTTTGGTATAACTATCCGAACCATCGATCGCCGCTGCTTCATACAAGTCAGCCGGAATCGATTGCAGTCCCGCCAAATAAATCGTCATGTAGTAGCCCAAACCCTTCCAGATCGTCACTACCATCACACTAAACAAAGCTAGTGCAGGACTAGTTAGCCAGGGAATGGCGGGAATCCCGACTACTTTTACTAGTTGATTGAGCAACCCATTTTCAGCATAAATAAACTTCCAAGCAATCCCCGCCACAACCATCGAGATAATCACAGGCACATAGTAAGCCGCTCGAAAGAAACTCATCCCTTTGAGCTTTTGATTGACTAGGATTGCCAATAGTAAGGGTGCAAATACCAAAATCGGTACTACCCCGCAGAGATACACCACCGTATTGCGGATCGTCTGCCAAAATACTCGATCCTTGAACAATCGATCGAAATTAGTCCAACCTTGCCAACTTGCCGTACCTGCGATCGGATCGTAGTTGGTAAAGCTCAGATAAAAAGCCTGCAATGCGGGCAAAAATACCGTTAAACCCAGCAGTAGCAGTGCAGGTGCCAGAAATAGATAAGGTGTCCAATTAAGTTGACGAAGGCGAATCATAGCAGAGCGGGAAAGGATGGGGCGGAAGCACAGCAAAAACAGCCGAAAATTCTACTAAGTAACCAACAACTTACATTCAACAAGCGATCCCTCGTCCCTGTTTTGTACTATTGTGTAAAAGGATCGATCTAACTCTTGATGTCATTTGACGATCCTCATATCTTTGCTCAACAGGCACCACGAGTAGAATCTTCATGTTTGGTCTTATCGGTCATCTTACCAGCTTAGAACATGCCCAAGCCGTCGCTAAAGACTTAGGCTTTCCAGAATATGCGGATCAAGGGCTCGACTTCTGGTGCAGTGCTCCACCGCAAATCGTAGACCATATCAAGGTCACAAGTATTACTGGGCAACAGATCGAAGGCTATTATGTCGAGTCTTGTTTCTTGCCTGAAATGCTGGCAACTCGACGGATTAAAGCAGCCATCCGCAAGATTCTCAATGCAATGGCACATGCCCAAAAGCAGGGAATTAATATTACGGCTCTGGGTGGTTTTTCCTCGATCATTTTTGAAGAATTCGACCTTCAGCAAAATAAACAAGTCCGTAATGTCGAGTTAGATTTTGAGCGGTTTACTACTGGAAATACCCATACAGCCTATATTATCTGTCGGCAGGTAGAAGAGGGTGCCGCCAAACTAGGTATCGATCTGAGCAAAGCCACGATCGCTGTTGTAGGTGCGACAGGTGATATTGGTAGTGCCGTCTGTCGCTGGATTGACAAGCGAACCGATACTGCTGATTTACTATTGGTAGCTCGTAACCAAGAACGGCTTCAAAATCTTCAATCTGAACTCGGAAGAGGGAAAATAGCAACCCTAGAGGAAGCATTGCCCCAAGCCGATATCGTCGTCTGGGTAGCGAGTATGCCCAAGGGTGTGGAGATCGATGCGACGACACTCAAGCAGCCTTGCTTGCTCATCGACGGTGGCTATCCCAAAAATTTGGGGACTAAGGTTCAGGCTCCAGGAGTACATGTGATGAATGGTGGGATTGTCGAACATTCCCTCGATATCGACTGGAAGATCATGAGCATCGTGGCGATGGACACCCCAGCCCGTCAGTTGTTTGCCTGTTTTGCCGAGGCAATGCTGCTAGAGTTTGAGAAGTTGCACACCAATTTCTCATGGGGACGCAATCAGATTACGATCGAAAACATGGATCGCATCGGTGCCGCCTCCCTCAAACACGGTTTCCGTCCCCTCCTATCATTCGTCGGCGGATAGTTATGGGTAAATAAATACCCCACACTTTCTCCCATTGCTCCCGCGCCCCCACGCCCCCACACCCCCACACTCCCCCTCTCCCCCATGGCTGCTCCAACTGAAAAGAAGCCCTTTTTACTAGAATTTGAGAAACCGTTGGCAGAATTGCAACAGCGGATCGATCAAATTCGCGAACTTGCTGAAGAAAGTAGCGTCGATGTCTCTGGTAAGATCGAACAACTGGAGACTAAATACGTGCAACTGCGCGACGAAATTTTTAGCAGTCTGACTCCATCCCAACGGCTACAATTAGCTCGACATCCCCGTCGCCCTAGTACGCTTGACTACATTCAAGCAATTTGTGATGAGTGGATCGAGCTACATGGCGACAGACGGGGCAAGGACGATCCGGCGTTAATAGGTGGTGTGGGTAAGCTAGCCGGAATTCCAGTCGTGTTATTGGGGCATCAGAAGGGACGCGATACCAAGGATAATGTGGCGCGGAATTTTGGGATGGCGGCTCCAGGTGGCTACCGGAAGGCGATGAGACTGATGGATCATGCCAATCGGTTTGGGATGCCAATTATTACTTTCATCGATACGCCTGGGGCTTGGGCGGGGCTGGAGGCAGAGGAATTGGGACAGGGTGAAGCGATCGCATACAATCTGCGGGAGATGTTTAGATTGGAAGTGCCAATTATCTGTACGGTAATCGGCGAAGGTGGCTCTGGCGGAGCATTGGGAATTGGGGTGGGCGATCGATTGATGATGTTTGAACATGCGGTTTACTATGTCGCTAGTCCCGAAGCTTGTGCCTCGATCCTGTGGAAGGATGCTAAGAAAGCTGCTCAAGCGGCAGAAGTGTTGAAAATTACCGCCAAGGATTTGAAAGGCTTGGGAATTCTCGACCAGATTTTGCCAGAACCATTAGGCGGCGCACATGCTGATTCGGTGCGGGCAGCGGAAGTACTCAAGAATGCGATCGTCAAGAATATCCAGGAATTGCAATTGCTCGAACCAACAAAACTTAAGTCGCTCAGATATGATAAATTCCGTCAGATGGGAGTGTTTAGTGAATAGTGGTTTGGTGGTTTAGTGGTTTAGCAATTAATTAGCAATTGTCTAAGGTTGGACACTCATTTGAAAGACATAACTAGTGAAAAATACAGACAAAGCAAGCACTTCACTCCACCGAAAAGAATTTGAAATTATCTAAAAACTAAACCACTAACCACTAAACCACTCCTCCTCAAAATCGATGCTATAATGTGTTTGTAACAAAAATTTACATATTGCTCGAATACGGGCTAATTCCTGGACTAGATGAATTCGAGCACAATAACTAATCGAACGGCATTGATTACGGGTGCGAGCAGTGGGATTGGCAAAGCCACAGCTCTAGCCTTCGCAAAAGCAGGGATCGATCTAGCATTGGTAGGTCGGGATCGGGATAAACTAGCCGCAGTGGCACAAGCAGCGGAAGCTGTGGGCGTGACGGCCAAAACCTATGTGGTAGACTTGTCTAAGCTCGATCGGGTGTCCGCTACAATCGCTGAGATTGCGGCAGAACATGAGAATTTGGAGATCTTAATCAATAATGCAGGGATGGCGTATACCGGATCGATCGCCGATAGTCCGCTAGCTGATTGGCAAAAAGTCATCGATTTAAATCTAACCAGCGTTTTTCAGTGTGTGCAGGGCATATTACCCCACATGCGTCAGCGAAAGTCTGGCTCGATCGTCAATGTTTCGTCGATCGCTGGCAAGCAGGTATTTCCCAATTGGGGGATCTACTCTGTCAGTAAATTTGGCTTGATGGCACTCACTCAAGCTATTGCGACAGAAGAGCGAGCAAATGGAATTCGCGTTACAGCGGTTTGTCCAGGATCGGTTAATACTCCCCTGTGGGACACTGATACCGTACAAGCCGACTTCGATCGGTCTGCTATGCTGACACCCGAAATGGTGGCCGAAGGCATCCTCTACGCAGTGCTCGCCCCCCCTGGTGCAGTAGTAGAAGAACTAACGATTATGCCCAGTGGTGGTGCTTTGTAGTTCATCTACCGATTCTAGTGTCTTTATTTATTTCTAAACCTATTCAGATCGAACATGACTATCAGCAACGATAAACGCAACATCAATCCTAGACCCGATCGCAATACCCACAACGGCGAGCCAGTAAAAATTCACGAACCGGAAGTCAGTCTCGAAGACATGATGGACTCAGTGCGCCAAATCATTTTAGGCGTAGGTGAAGATCCAGATCGGGAAGGTTTGCTCAAGACTCCAAAGCGTGTAGCTGAATCGATGCGATTCCTGACTAGTGGCTACAACCAGTCTCTCGACGATATTATCAACGGTGCCATCTTTGACGAAGGTCATAATGAGATGGTACTAGTGCGGGACATCAACTTCTTTAGCATGTGCGAACACCACATGCTGCCATTTATGGGCAGAGCGCATGTTGCTTATATCCCCAACCAAAAAGTAGTTGGATTGAGCAAGCTAGCGCGGATCGTCGATATGTATTCCCGCCGGATGCAAGTTCAAGAACGACTGACGCGCCAAATCGCCGAAGCACTTCAAGAAGTTCTAGAGCCTCAAGGCGTAGCCGTAGTGATGGAAGCCAGTCACATGTGCATGGTGATGCGCGGTGTTCAGAAGCCTGGAGCTTGGACTGTTACTAGTTCAATGATCGGTGCATTCCAAGATGACTCACGGACGAGAGAAGAGTATCTCAGTTTGATCCGGCATCAACCATCGTTTAGTTAGGCTTTAGAGGCTAGGCTTTAGGCTTTAGATGTTAGGCTTTAGGGTCTAGGACGCTTGCTTTGTCCTTAGACGTGTTCCAAATCTTTGCCTAAAGCCTAAAGCCTAACCCTTTCTTCTGCGGCATCTATCGGAGCAATATTTTACTTCATCCCAGCAGCCTTCCCACTTTTTGCGCCAAGTGAACGAAAGTTGACAGACGGTGCAAATTTTGGTGGGAAGATCGGATTTCGATCGATGTTTAGGCATATAGTTAGTTGTCGATCGCTAAATACACAGTGAGTAACTCTCTTCATCATATTCGGATTGTCCTCGTCGAGCCAGCAGGTGCCCTAAATGTCGGCTCGATTGCGCGGGTAATCAAAAATATGGGATTGTCACAACTGGTAATTGTCAATCCTCAGTGCGAAGTCGATGGTGAAGAAGCGACTAGGATGTCGGTACATGCGATCGATCTATTGCAGTCAGCCAGAATTGTCCCCGACTTACCAACCGCATTAGCAGGTTGCACCAGGGTAATTGCCACTACAGCCAGAGAACGTGCAATTCCAACTTTATTAGAAACACCCAGACAAGTTTTGCCCTGGCTGGTAGAAACTAACGAACCGACAGCCTTAATCTTTGGGCGAGAAGATAGTGGCTTGACTAATGCAGAATTAAATTACGCGACACGGTATTTACGAATTCCAGTTGGCTCTGAATATAGCTCACTCAATTTAGCTCAAGCGGTAGGCGTTTGTGCCTATGAATTGCAGATGTGTTTGAGTAATATTGAATTAGAACTGCAAGATACTCGATCTCAAATGCCACCACAATTAGATCTTGCACCCGTTGAATTAGTCGAAGGATATTATCAACAGTTAGAAACTTTACTACTCGAAATTGGCTATCTGCTGCCCCATACCGCCGCACATCGGATGGAGAAAATCAGGCGACTATACAATCGTAGTCAACTTTCACCGAATGAAGTTGCGTTATTAAGAGGGATTTTGCGCCAAGTTAATTGGGCAATTAAATCAGTTGATAGTGAATAGATCTGTAATTGGGTTGAAGAATGTTGGCGTAGCCTTTCGGAACGAAACAACCCAACACACCGAACTTATTGATGCAGATGTTCTTCTAGAGCATCAGGCAAAGTTAATTCAGATACAGATCTTTGATAATCCGGTGCAATCACACATGGTAAATGTGCCCCAGCTAATCCTTTTTTAATGTGTTCAGATGTTTGACTAAATAAGACAAATAAGGGATAAAGATGTTCGGCACCTTCACTAATAATGTGTCGATAATATTGTGGCATGATCCATTCATAGTCATTGCCAAGTAATACCTGTGTCTGTCGCCAGCGAGAGAGTAAATCTGATAGATCTTCTTCAGGACGCTGGATAAAAATTACAATCTCGCCACCCATCTTAATTTTCCACTCTGGATCGCACATCAAATATGCAAGATCGCAGGGAATTAAGATTGTTTTAGAAATAGAAGTAATTGGTGAAAACTCATTAAACTGTTGACCTACCGATACTTTTCGGAGTTTGACAACAGGGAGGGGAATCGTAATTAAACTCTCTTCCGATCGCCTAATACTCGGAATCATTTCTAGATACGGGCGATATTGTTTAAGCAAGATAATTGCTTCATTACAATCGCTGTATCTAGCTAAAAGTTGTTCGTAATCCGATGGCTGAATAGACATGGTGAATTAGTGAATAGTGGATAGTGAATAGTGAATAGTTTAAGATGGGAAATTATTTTCATGGGTGCGTAGGATACTCACTGTCCACCAGCTAGCTTTTACGCATCTATTCAATAAATATTGCTATCCACGATCCACTTCTTAACCGAGTTTCTCGAATACTTTGAACATGGGTAAGTACATCGAGAGCAAGATTACGGCAACCATTCCCGCGAGGAAAACCATCATAATTGGTTCCAAGACACTGGTGAGAGCCTTCACAGCCTGCTCGACTTCATCTTCATAAAAATCGGCAACCTTCATCATCATCGTGTCTAGTTCCCCAGTTTCTTCACCAATACTGATCATTTGAATTGCCAGTGATGGGAAGACTTTTTCACGTTGGAGGGCGTTACTTAACATCCCACCTTGTTGGACTTCCTGCTTGGATTTCTCGATCGCATTGGAGATGACTTGATTACCAGCGGTGTCGCGGACGATATCGAGGGAGTTGAGAATCGGCACACCCGATCGAGTTAAAGTACCAAAGATCCGGCAGAATCTAGCAGTAGCCGATTTTTCATTTAAGTCACCAATGATCGGCATTTTCAAGAAAAACCGATCCATTGTCAGTTTACCAATGGTGGTTTTATAGTATTGGTTATAACCAAAGATTAATCCAGAAATTACCGTGATGGGAATCAGCACCATCCAACTAGTCAAGATGCCACTAATCCCCAACATAAATAATGTTAAACCAGGTAATTCGGTACCTAATCCTTTAAAAATACCTGCAAATACCGGAATCAAGAAAATTGTCATTCCTAAGAATACAATCAGAGCCAAGATGCCCACCGCTACTGGATAAGCCATCGCGCCTTTGACCTGATTTTTGAGGCGAGACATATCTTCGAGTACTTTTGCTAGTCGATTGAGCACTTCATCGAGTACACCACCGACTTCGCCAGCTTGAATCATACTGACATAGAGCGCATCAAAACATTCTGGATGGCGGCGCATTGCGTCGGAGAGGTTAATCCCCTGCTGTACGTCCAGACTGACCTGTCCGAGCACTTTTTTAAGCTTTGGATTATTACACTGCTCAGATAGCACGGTCAAACATCTCACCATTGCGACACCAGCATTGACCATCGCCGCAAATTGGCGAGAGAATACCGCTTTGTCCCGAACCGTAACTGGGTTCATTGCTGCTTCGATATCACTCAGGTTTATTTTGGTGATGTCAAAAGATTTTTGGGGTCTAATATTTTGAATGAATGGATATTTCTTTTTGAGTTTTGTCCGAGCGGAATCTACCGTTTGAGCATCAACTTTTTCTTGTTTGGTGTTGCCTTGGGCATCACGGACTTCAGCGATAAAGGTTGGCATCTGTTTAGGGGATAGGGTTTAGGGGATAGGGGCTAGTATTGAGACTTTAGGCTTTGGGCTTTAGGCTTTAGGGATAAGAGATTAGGTGTTGAGTCTTGGGTGTTCGCAGAATGCAATCATCCTCAGACCTAAAGCCTAAAGCCTAAAGCCTAACTCCTAATTCCTTGCTGCCATTGGCGTAGCACCAATCAGGCGTTGAAGCTCATCGGGGCGGGAGGATTTGGCGACACCTGCTTCAAAGGAGATGGTGCCTTCACGGATGTGTTTGGCGAGGATGGATTCCATTGTGTTCATGCCTAGTTTGGCTCCGGTTTGAATGGCACTATAGATTTGAGCGGTTTTGCCTTCCCGAATCAGGTTGGAGATGGCAGGGGTGACAATCATGATCTCCTGCACCATGACTCGACCGTATTCGCCTGGTTTGGGTTTTTTCTTTTGAACTAGAGCTTGGCTGAATACTGCCACGAGGGAGTTGGAGAGCTGGGCGCGGATTTGGGGCTGCTGTTCGGGGGGGAAAACATCGAGCATCCGATCGATTGTCTGAGCCGCAGAACTGGTATGGAGTGTCGCCATCACTAAGTGACCAGTTTCGGCAGCACTAATTGCCAAACTAATGGTTTCCAAATCCCGCAATTCTCCGACCAAGATTACGTCTGGATCTTCCCGTAAGGCACCTCTGAGAGCGTTGGAGAAACTTTTGGTGTCTTCACCTTTTTGGCGTTGATGGACGAGACTCTGGATGTTGGAGAAGACATATTCGATCGGATCTTCGATCGTCAAAATATGTTCGGCACGAGTCCGGTTGATCAGGTCGATCATTGCTGCCATTGTGGTGGTTTTTCCCGAACCAGTTGGCCCTGTGACCAGAATCAGACCTCTAGGACGGTGGCTCATTTCTCGGACGATTTCGGGGAGTCCCATCTGGTCGAAGTTGGGAATCTTGGAAGCTAGTGCCCGTAAGCAAGCAGCGTAGCAACCGCGCTCTTTATAGACATTGACCCGAAACCGTGCCAATCCTTTGACACCATAAGAACAGTCGATTTCCCAAGTTTGTTCGAGTTCTTTCCGCTGAGTATTGTTCAGCATACTAAAAATTAATTTCTGGCACTCTTGGGGGCTGAGGGGTTCTTCACCCACAGGTGCTAGCTTACCGCTGACGCGGAAGTACACAGGCGAACCTGCTTGAATGTGCATATCAGAGCCGCCCATTTCGACGAGCTGCTCCATTAGGTCTTCGATCGTTAGTTCAGTCATAGTTCTAGGCTTTGGGCGTTAGGGGTTAGGCTTTAGGTCAGGAGTTAAGCTTTAGGGGTTAGGCTTTAGGGGTTTCAGACGCTTATGTTCTTCCAATCCCTAACGCCTAAAGCCCAAAGCCTAATTCTCAAATCTTGCCGTCATACAATAAGGACAATCCAACCACTCTGGTTTGAGTTCGGCGGAACAGGTGGAGCAGACGAGGCTGGTTTTGCGCTTGGCTTTGAGTTCGGCTTCTAAACCAGAGTCGGTGAAGGTGACTCGTTCGACCTCATCGAGGGTGGTGTGACCTTCTTGCACCATCTGGAGGCTATACGCCAAAAGCGTTTTCATCCCTTGCTGTACTGCTACTTCCTTGATTAGGACAGAAGGAGCGCGTTGGTTAATCAGGGCAGCGATTTCATCGGTGATTTGCATCACCTCGTATACACCAGTTCGTCCGCGATAGCCGATGCCATTGCAGTTTTTGCAGAGGTCGCCACCAGCTTTGGCAGCTTCGATCTCACTATTACCTAGCTCTTTGGCTTTGTAGAAGGTGATCACAGTGTCTTTGGATGCAGATAGCCCAAAGCGACTGAGTTCTTCGCGACTTGGGTTGTACGGGATTCGGCAATCTTTACAGACTCGGCGGAGCAGTCGTTGAGCGACGACTCCAATCAGGGCGGCGGAAACCATGAATGGTTCTACGCCCATTTCATCTAGCCTGGTAATCGAGCCTGCCGCATCGTTGGTGTGCAGGGTAGTCATAACCATGTGACCAGTCAGGGCAGCTTCCATCGAGGTTTTAGCTGTCTCTTGGTCGCGGGTTTCTCCCACCAGGATGATGTCAGGATCTTGCCGCATGAAGGCGCGAAGGATCGAGGCGAAGTTCATCCCTTTCTCGCGGATCACCTGAACTTGGTTGATGCCTGGCAAAGCATACTCGATCGGATCCTCGGCTGTACTAATATTGACTCCAGGATCGTTTTGTTCGGCCAGAAGTGAATAGAGAGTGGTAGATTTACCCGAACCAGTTGGCCCAGTTACTAGGATTAGTCCAAACGGACGACTGCCCATTTCCCTCACGATTTCCAGGGTTGGTAAATCGCTAATCAATTTATCCAGACCAAGCTGGGTAGAAGCATTGTCCAAGATCCGCATACAGACCTTTTCGCCGTAGCGTCCAGGTAGAGTACTAACGCGGAAATCTACCTTTCGCCCTTCAAATGTCCGGCGAATCCGACCATCTTGCGGCAATCTGCGCTCGGCGATGTCTAGTTCGGCAATAATTTTGAAGCGAGAAATAACGGCGGGGATAATATGCTTAGGCAAGATCGGGAATGTCTGACGCAATACGCCATCCTTCCGAAATCTGACTCGCAAGCCTTCTTCCTGTGGCTCAATGTGGATATCCGAAACTTTTTCGAGTAATCCTTTAGCAAGAATTTGGTTGACGAGCTTAACGACAGGCGCAGCTTCTGCTCCCTGAACGTCAATCTCATCATTCATTTCCTCTTCCGCCATTCCCAGCTCTGGCGAATCGAAATTATCCATTTCGATGCTGAGATTTTTCTGGGCGTTGCTGGCTTCATCTTGCTGAATCCGCTCATCTAGATAGCTGTCGAGCAGCTTCTGATAATCTTCAGGTGCAATCACCTCGCTCCGCCAAGCAATGCCGTGGGGGCGGAGAATTTTATCGATGTCACTTTTTGCCTGGAGATCGTCTGGCTTGATCATCGCCACCGTCAGAATGGGAGGATCTCCATCTAGTTTGCCAATTGGCAGCAGTTTGAGTTGCCGACAACTATCGGCCGAAATAAAAGTATTAATTAATTCCCGAACCTGAATCTTGTCGATTTTAGCGGCAGCAATATCGACCGCATTCAAACCATAGACAATTTTGAGTTCAAATAACTGTTGTTTTTTAAATTGTTGTTGTAGCTCGGCAGGCAAGGATTTGCCCGTCAATGACTCCAGAACCTCCGTCAGTGGGTGGTTATTCGCCCGACTATCAACCAATGCTTGTTTAAGCTGATCCGCATTGACATACCCTGCCTGAATCAGCTTGTTGCCGAATGGAGAAAAGTCATTGCGGACGATGAGTGCCCGTTTCGGAAATGAAGATTGAGTCATGGCGGCACGTAAATAGCTCCTTAGCTTTACAGTATTCCCACACTCAAACCAAATCTTTCTATTTAGTCTAAATTTGCTAATATCGCTAGTTATTGGACTCTAGGCTTTGGGCTTTAGGGGAAACAATAGACAAAACAACACTGACTTCCCAAGAAGTCTATTGCAGTTCTGGTCTTCTATGCACCCATGCACCCATGCTCCCAGTCCCCCATGTCCCCTACGCCCAAATTCAGCCATGTGTCACTTCTGGTCGATCGAGTGGGTACTATAAATTGAGACAATCCAATTCGGTCTACTGAATCGATCGACTAAAATGTAAGAGATCGACCCAAATCAGATTTATACTCATAGGCAGATTCACTGAATTAACTTCTCTTGTAGATATATAATCAGGGATCGACCATCACCTCATGCACATTCGATTTAAGGTCGAACTTGCCCGAGATGTCTGTTAACTGGAATGAATGAACGATGAGTGAAACCGTACCACAACCACATAGACCAGATGATGAGCATAGTTCATCACCACAGTCTTCAGAAAATCTCGAGTCGCAATCTACCCCCACGGGAACGGTAAGTTCGTCGCCGACTGAATCGGTGGTTGCCGATGCAGAAATTGCGGCGACTACGGATCCAGATGCGAATACACCAGTTGCGACAGTACAAAGTGATGTCGTGGAACCCGAAATTCCCGAAACTCCAGAATCGGAGCTGCAATCATTAGCTACTAAATTGACGGAAATCACCAATCAACGGGATGCCTTCCAAAGTCAATATCTAAGAATTGCCGCCGACTTTGACAACTTCCGCAAACGAAGTGGCAAAGAAAAAGAAGAAACCGAACTGCGGGTTAAGAGTGACACGATTAAGGAACTCCTGAGCGTTGTCGATAACTTCGAGCGTGCTAGAACCCAAATCAAGCCTCAAAATGATGGGGAAATGGGCATTCATAAAAGCTATCAAGGTGTCTATAAACAATTGGTAGACAGTCTCAAACGAATTGGCGTATCACCAATGAGAGCGGAAGGGCAGCAATTTGACCCCAATCTTCATGAAGCGGTGATGCGTCAACCCACTGAAGAGCATCCAGAAGGCACCGTCATCGAAGAGCTGCAACGCGGCTACTACCTGGGAGATCGGATACTCCGCCACTCACTAGTCAAGGTAGCTGCACCACCGGAGCAGCTATCAGCAGAAGATGCTGCTGATTTTGGCTCTGCTGAAAACAGTTAGCTGACTTGACACACTCATCCAGGAGGCTGGCTCCAGCTAGAGTGTGTCAATCTCAGATAATTGCAGGGAGATGAGCACCCTTCAATCTAGCCCCAGTATTGCTCCAGCTACATCCCAGCTATCCCCCGTTCCTGCATCCTTTTTTAAGTATTGCCTCAATCTTATGGCAAAAGTCATCGGCATCGACCTCGGTACAACTAATAGCTGCGTCTCCGTCCTCGAAGGCGGGATCCCAGTGGTAATTTCCAATTCTGAGGGTGGTCGTACCACTCCCAGTATCATTGGATTTGCCAAAGGTGGCGAACAGTTAGTCGGACAACTGGCAAAACGACAGGGCGTAACTAACGCGGAGAATACCGTGTACAGTATCAAACGCTTTATTGGGCGGCGGTGGGAAGACACAGACACAGAACGCAATCGTGTCCCTTACAACTGTATTAAAGGGCGGGACAATACTGTGGATGTCCAAATTCGTGGTCGAACTTACACCCCTCAAGAGGTGTCAGCGATGATCCTCCAAAAGCTTAAAAAGGATGCCCAAAATTTCTTGGGACAGCCAGTCGAGCAAGCGGTGATCACGGTTCCGGCTTATTTTACCGATGCCCAACGTCAAGCTACTAAGGATGCTGGCACGATTGCCGGATTAGAAGTACTGCGGATTATCAACGAGCCGACAGCCGCAGCTCTGGCTTATGGATTGGATAAAGCTGATACCGAGCAGAAGATTCTGGTAGTTGACCTCGGCGGCGGGACATTTGATGTATCGGTGCTGCAATTAGGAAATGGGATCTATGAAGTCAAAGCTACCTCTGGGAATAACCATCTAGGTGGCGATGACTTTGACAATGAAATCGTCCGCTGGCTGATCAAGCATTTTCGCACCACCGAAAGTATCGATTTGTTGAAGGATAAAATGGCTCTCCAACGTCTGCGCGAAGCAGCGGAGAAAGCCAAGATCGAACTTTCGACGATGACGAATACGTCGATTAACCTGCCCTTTATTGCCGCCGACGCTCAAGGTCCCAAGCATTTAGAAGTAGAGCTGAGTCGGACTAAATTCGAGGAAATGGTCGCACCATTAATTCAAGCAACACTCGAACCGCTGCAACGGTCGCTCAAAGATGCCGATCTCCAACCAAAACAGATCGATCGAATCCTCCTAGTCGGTGGCTCCACGCGGATTCCAGCCGTTCAACGGGCGATTCAAGACTTCTTTGGTGGCAAGGAACTCGATCGATCTGTCAACCCTGATGAAGCGGTAGCAATGGGTGCAGCCGTCCAAGCAGGTGTCGTCGGTGGCGATATCAAAGATGTCCTCCTCCTCGATGTCACCCCCCTCTCCCTGGGCATCGAAACCCTCGGCGAAGTCTTCACCAAGATCATCGAACGCAACACCACTATTCCCACCAGTAAAGGGCAAGAATTTTCCACCGCCACCGACGGTCAAACCTCCGTCGAAATCCACGTCCTCCAAGGCGAACGGGCAATGGCCAAAGACAACAAAAGTCTCGGTCGCTTTTTGCTCACAGGTATCCCCCCCGCGCCCCGTGGCGTGCCCAAAATTGAAGTTTCCTTTGATATTGATGTCAACGGCATTCTCAAGGTCGCAGCGCACGATCGCGGTACGGGTAGAGAGCAAACCGTCGCCATCAGCAATACTGGCGGACTGAATAAGGTCGATATCGAGCGGATGCGGCAAGAAGCCGAAACCTACGCCCAGGATGACTGGCGCAGACTCCAACTGGTGGAACTCAAAAATCAAGCCGATGCCCTGTTCCACTCCTATGATGTCACGCTCCAAGAGAATGGTCATCTGATCGACGATCATCTTCGCCAACAGGCAGAAACCACCGCCAAAGAACTCCAAATGCTGCTGCTAGAGCCATCAGCTAACCTGGAAAATGTCCAAGGATCGATCGATAAGCTCCAGCAGCAGATCTTCGCTATGGGTGCAGCCGTCTACCAACAAGGCACTAGCCCCAACAATTCTGGATCTAGCCAACCACCGAATCCAACTGCGGGGAATAGACACACTCCACTCAGTCGAGCGAGTGCCCCACCACCACCGCCACCACCCCCAGCCAAGAAGGTTTCTAGTACGCTCACATTAGATTACGATGATGATGAAACAGCCAGCCCTGATTATGAAGTAGTTGAGTAGCAATTTAGGCTTTAGGTTTTAGGCTTTAGGCTTTAGCAAAGATCTGTAGGTTGAGTTGCGGATGCGCTCCGGTCGGGTTTCCCGACCATGGAAGCGCACCAATCAGAGGAATGTTTGCAGAGCCTCTCCTTCTGGAGATAGCCCAATACACTTAACCTGTGATGTTGAGATTTGTAGTTGGGTTGAAGAATGAAACCCAACACACCCAGCTATCACACAGCGTAGATCCAGGGTACACCTACACAATTAACCTGTAGGGGCGTGGCCTTGTGCCCGCCCTGGATCTAAGCCAATTACTAATATTTTTGCATTGGTTCAAAATGTAAGGCCGATATCCCGAACAGACAAAATAGAAAATGGGAAATTACGGTTAATACGCCATCAACAAGACCTGATTCCTTTACAATATATAGACTAATTTAGTCTTTAGATCGTCCCCGAATTCTGCTCCCGAAAACTCCTTGTAAGATAGAACCTCTCTATGGCACGCGACTATTACGAAATCCTTGGTACCTCACGAGATGCCGACCAGGAAGAAATTAAACGCGCCTACCGCCGACTGGCGCGAAAATATCACCCAGATGTGAACAAAGAAGCTGGGGCAGAAGATACATTTAAAGAAATTAATCGTGCCAACGAAGTTCTATCCGAACCAGAGCTGCGTGCTCGCTATGACAGGTTTGGGGAAGCCGGAGTGTCCTCTGGCGGTGGATCTGCTCCTCAGGGCTACGGCGACATGGGCGACATGGGCGGCTTTGCAGACATCTTTGATGCTTTCTTCAATGGCTTTGGTGGTGCTCAAGGTGGACAGCAGCAACAAACCCGACGGCGGAATGGCCCCGCCCGTGGTGAAGATCTCCGCCTCGATCTCAAGCTAGATTTCCATGAAGCAATCTTCGGCGGCGAAAAAGAAATTCGGATTCCCCACCTCGAAGCTTGTACTCCCTGCAATAGTACTGGCGCAAAGCCAGGATCTCAGCCTCAAACCTGTGGTACCTGTGGCGGTGCTGGTCAAGTGCGCCGCAATACTCGCACTCCTTTTGGCAACTTTACCCAAGTATCTGTCTGCCCAACCTGCAACGGTGAAGGTCAAGTAATCTCCGACAAATGTGAAGTGTGTAACGGAGCTGGACGCAAGCAAGAAACTAAAAAGCTCAAAATTCAGATCCCAGGCGGAGTCGATAATGGTACTAAACTTCGCATCGCCAAAGAAGGTGATGCTGGCTTACGCAGCGGGCCACCAGGGGATCTGTTTGTCTACTTGCATGTTGAGGAAGATGCAGAATTCCGGCGCGAGGGGATTAATATTCTCTCTCAAGTCAAGATCAGCTATCTCCAGGCAATTCTCGGCAGCCATATTCAAATTAATACCGTAGATGGCCCCACCGAGCTAAATATTCCCCCAGGGATTCAGCCCAATACTGTGCTCAAGCTCGAACAAAAAGGTGTCCCCCGTCTAGGCAATGCCGTCAGTCGCGGCGATCATTTGCTCACCCTCCAAATCGATATCCCTGGCAAAGTCAGCTCCGAAGAACGCGATCTGCTTGAGAAGCTTGCCAAAATTAGCGGTGATAAAGTTGGCAAGGGTGGAATTGGCAGTATTTTCGGAAATGTCTTTAAGTAGTGGTTTAGTGGTTTAGCGGTTTAGTGGTTTAGCAGTAGCTAATACACTTCCTACACTTCCCACACTTCCCACACTCCCCATACTCCCCATACTCAATGAAACTAGACCTCCGTGGCACTCCATGTCCGATTAACTTTGTGCGGACAAAGATGAAGCTCGAACAGATGGCAGCAGGTGAATTGCTGGAAGTCTGGCTCGATGCTGGCGAACCGATCGAACAAGTACCCGATAGCCTTAAAATGGCAGGATACTCGATCGAGCAAATTACCGACAATCAAGATTTCTTCATCCTCCAAGTCCGCAATCAAGTAGCCTAGCAACGTTGATATCTAGACTCCTAACTCCTAACTCCCAACTCCCAACTCCATGAAATTTGTCTGTACTCAGCACGATCTAAATATCAACCTAGCGTTAGTCAGTCGCGCTGTGTCTACACGTCCAACTCATCCAGTTCTGGCAAACATTAAACTAGAAGCCACCTCAAATCCCGATTTGATTCGACTGACGGGATTCGATTTGAGCTTGGGAATCCAGACCAGTTTGATGGCGCAGGTGGATGAGGAAGGGACACTAACACTTCCTGCAAAATTGCTCAGTGATATTGTTGCTAAACTACCCACCGGAGATATCACCTTTGATGATGAAGCGGGAGAAAATTTAGTTACCATCACATCGGTTTCTGGTCGCTATCAGGTGCGGGGCATGAGTGCCGAAGAGTTTCCCGAACTGCCTTCGATTGAAGAAGGCGAAACCAATCAACTATCTGCCACTGCATTTATCGATGGATTGAAGGGGTCATTGGTTGCCTGTAGTCAGGATGAGAGCAAGCAAGTATTGACTGGGGTATATCTCAAAGTTGAGCCAGACAGACTGGAATTTGCCGCTACAGATGGGCATCGATTGGGAATTGTGGAAGTCTATCCCAACGAGACTGAAGCGGGGGATACTGACGCAGCGGAGCAAGCAGCCACTGCTAATAAAGGATCGTTTGAAGTAACTGTCCCCGCCAAGGCACTGCGAGAGCTAGAAAAAATGCTCGGCTCTGGACAAGAAGGGGATAAATTAGGCTTGCAATTGGAGCAAGGACAAGTAGTATTTGGTTGGGGCGAACGGAAGTTAACAACTCGGACATTAGAAGGAAAATACCCAGATTATCGGTTATTAATTCCCAAACAATTTCAACGTCAAATTACACTCGATCGCAAGCAACTACTGACTGCCCTAGAACGAATTGCAGTACTATCGGATCAAACAAATCTGGTCAAATTTAGCATCGATAGCGATAAACAATCGATCGATCTTTCCGTCGATAGTCAAGATCGTGGTAGTGGCAGAGAATCCCTATCAGCACAGATTTCTGGCGAAAGTTTAGATATTGCTTTCAATATCAAATATCTCATGGATGGCTTAAAAACTTTGCTGACTCAAGAGATTACCATCAGTCTCAATGGCCCACTCGAACCCGTAATTTTGACCCCATTGGGTGGTGTAAAGATGACTTATCTTGTAATGCCAGTTCAATTAAGAAACTAGATTAAATGGCTAGAAACCCATCTGGTGGGCACTGCCCACCCTACGGTCTTCTACTACAGCCTAATTAGTCCGCTACTAGCTGAGTTAGTTGGGTTTCATTCTTCAACCCAACCTACAGATCTAACAACCCAATTCTCAATTCTCAATTCTCAATTCTCAATTAATTTAACTACCCTCACCCACTTTAATTTGGATTTTTGGGCCTGATGTTGCCAGTCGAAAAATCATTCCATCAACTACTTTGATTGTTTTGATTGCTTCACCGTCTTGATAAGTACCATTTGCGCTGATGTTAAATAATTGCCAGCCGTCATTTTCATTCCATCGCAACTCGGCATGATGTCGAGACACGACAGCACTAAATAAAACGACATGATTATCTGTCGCCCGTCCAATTCGGATGACATCTTCGGATATAAACGTCCAATTTTGGACGGGAACTGAATTAACTAGACTTAGTACAATCACAGATAATATTTGTTAATGCTCGGTGGGAATTATTGGAAAATAAAAGTTACTAAGTCTCCCTTGCCTAAACCAATCCGATCTCCAGTGCGGAGTAGATGACGGTTGCCTTTTGGTAAAATGTTGTGGTTGATATACGTGCCATTTGCACTGCCAATATCCTCAATGTAATAGGTTTCGCCTTCCACCCGAATATTCGCATGGATTCGGGACACAACTTCCGCAGATGGAAAACCAGACACATCAATGTCAGGGGGAATTTGGTCGTTGGGTTTGCCGATATGAACTATTTGGAGTTGTGGGGGAATTTCTAGACTTGTGTTTGTTTGGATGTGTAGCAACTGATGCGCTGCTATCTGAATTTGGGTGATAACTTGTGTCACCGTAACATTACGTTCTAGTGGTAACGTCGTTACAGGAAATGGTTCTACAGGTATTGACACTGATGGTGTCTCAATTTCTTTGCCGATCGGTAGTACAGTTAGATCTGGCTCGATGGTGGCTAGATCCGCTAGCTCCACAACTGGATTTTCAACCAGCTCCGCCACTGGAATCGTCAGAACTGTGGGTGGTAGGACAACATTGACTGGTTCAGTGGGTGAAACAGCAGGCCCAGATAGTAAAATAGGGGCTTTAGATTCCATAGCTTTTAAGTTATGACCGCACTGTCCACAAAATGTCGCATCAACTCGCATTGATGCCCCACAGGTTGGGCAAGCTTGTGTCGCTGGCAAGGCTGTATAGCAAGCTTCGCAGTTCATCGCGCCGTCGGGGTTCCCATGTTTACAGTTCGGACAAACGATCATAAGAAAGATTTTAAGTTTTAGATCCTTAACCTATTGCGATTTTATCAGAGTATCGGTCTGGGTATTTGGTGTTCTTTCTCTATATTGCCCCAATTATTTAGTTAATAGTAATTTTGCAAGTCCAAACAATCTCTTTTTCTCAAATCCGATCTGTCCCAAGATCGAATTTGAGTCGCTTTGGCAATTTTTGCTATATTGGTATAGAGAGACTATTATTGGCTACAAGTATTATGTCAGATTTAGATCGCGGCATCATGAAGTTTAAAGGAGCTGATACTCCACTTGCGATCGGCATCTCTGCTACGATCGTGATTGGTGGTATTGTTTTTCTCGTTATCTGGGCAATGCAAAACGCTTACGTGGTCTAGAGGTTAATCGCTGGCTATCTAATGTCGATTCATCCTTTACCTATCGACGTAATTCACCTGATTGCTGCGGGGGAAGTGATTGACTCGCTAGCAGCGGTAGTCAGGGAATTGTGCGAAAATGCGATCGATGCTGAGGCTTCCAGGATTACGGTTTCGCTATTTCCCGACAAGTGGCGGATTCAGGTAGCTGATAACGGGATGGGGATCGAGCTTGCCGATCTTCAGGTAGCGGCTACAGCTCATAGTACTAGCAAGATTGACGATCGAGACGATCTATTTCATATTACCAGTCTGGGTTTTCGGGGCGAGGCTCTGCATAGTCTGGCACAGCTTGCCAATCTCGAAATCTATAGCCGTCCCCGCAACAGTTGCGATGGTTGGCATCTAGTCTACAACCATCAGGGCGAAGTTTTGCGCCAACAGGAAGTCGCGATCGCTTCTGGTACGATCGTTAATGTCGAAAATCTGTTTGGAGAATGGGAAGCTAGGCGCGAAGGTTTACCAAATCTCAACCAGCAATTGCGCCAAGTCCAGACGATAATTTATCATCTGGCTCTATGTTATCCCCAAGTTAGTTGGACGATAGAACAGCAACATCGCCCCTGGTTTCAGATCGTTGCTAGTAGAACCAGTCAGCAAATTGTCCCGCAGTTGTTACCGAAAGTCAGGGTTGACGATCTGCGGTATGTCGAACTTAGTATTCCACCGATGGGGGGAGAGGTAGATGGGGGAACTGGGGGACTGGGGGATTGGGAGAGAGAGGCGCAAGAATCCAAAATTCAGTTGACTTTAGGATTACCCGATCGTTGTCATCGTCATCGCTTAGACTGGGCGAAGGTTGCCGTCAATGGCCGCATTGTCCGCGCACCAGAATTGGAGCAAACGATCGTCAGTGGATTAGCTAGAACATTACCACGCGATCGATACCCTGTCTGCTTTCTCCATCTCCACATTCCACCCCACTATATCGATTGGAATCGTCATCCGGCCAAAGTTGAGATCTATCTCCAACAAATCGAGCATTGGCAATCACAGGTACTGCGGGTAATCGATTCAGCCCTAAATCTAGGGACTGAATCAATCGATGATGAAGACACTACCATCACCAGTCGAATTGGTAAACTGCTGGCAGTCGCCGAACAGCAAGGAGCTTATCATCTTCAGCAAGGATCGATCTCTTCGACTCTCAATGATGAGGATGGATTGGGTTTGCTCGAACTGCGCGCCATCGGACAAGTTCACAATACCTATATTGTTGCCGAACATACCGATGGACTATGGCTGGTAGAACAACATATCGCTCACGAGCGGGTGCTATATGAGCAGATAACCGCTGCTTGGCAACTTTTACCACTAGAGCCACCAATCATCCTTTCACACCTGTCAGAGCGACAAATAGACCAGTTACAAGAAATCGGTTTAGCCATCGATCCCTTTGGTGAAGGTTTATGGGCGATTCGGACGGCTCCAGCACCACTATTGATGCGGGAGGATTTGGCAGCGGCAATCGTCGAACTCAGCTTGGGTGGAGATTTGCAAGCTGCTCAAGTAGCTGTGGCTTGTCGCTGTGCGATTCGGAATGGCACATCCCTGAGTTTACCCGAAATGCAGAGCTTACTCGATCGCTGGCAACGCACTCGCAACCCTCGCACCTGTCCTCATGGTAGACCGATTTATCTCTCATTTAGGGAAAGTAGCCTAGCTCGATCGTTTCGCCGTCATTGGGTGATTGGAAAAAGTCATGGGATTTAGTTGGGGGTTAGGAGTTGGGAGTACTAGTTAACGGAGGTAATTCGCCAACTGTAAAACAGATAGCCGATCTCCATTACATTCCCCAAAATCATCCCAATTGCTGCTGCAATCGCACCATTTTGACCCAATTGTGATGCTAAATATGCCGAACCCAACATCACAGTTGCCCCGACCCAAGCGGCCTGATTTACGCTCCAGGTATGTCCTTCACTGACTAAAAAACCTTGCAGTGCATTTTGGAGTGATACTAATAATGGCATTGCCGCACAGATTAATAATACCGGACGGACTCGATCGATTAATGCTCGATCGTTACCAATAAAGTAACTAATTGCCACCTCGCTAATCGGCGATCCACTAATAACTAATAAGATTAATGAGCAGATAATCCCGACGCTAATTGCGAATGTAATTAAGACTCGATCGGAGATTGATTTTCGATTGCGAATGATGATTTGTTGTACCATTCTAGTCGAATTGGCAATCACCAGTACCAACCCCCACGCAGCAGGCCAAGCAGCTAGAGCAATACTACCATCATTCGATCGCGCCACAATCCCTACCAGCGCAGCTCTCGCCCCCCATCCCAGCATCATCGTCCCACCCAGCGGTGCATAAAATTTCCAGACACCTGCTAGATCTTGGGGTAATTCGGGACTAAATTCAATTTCAGGTAACGTAGTCGTACCTAATTTTCGCGCCAGATAAGTAACAGAAATAGCTTCGGCAATCACGCCCCAGACTAAACTCATTCCGGCAACTACCGCGCCATTTGCTCTAAGTGTAAATCCACCAGCCAGAATTCCACCCACAACTAATAGCCGAATTATTCCCGCTTGAGCAACGGCATTACTTTGCCCATCATGAATTAATAAGCCCTGAAAATATCTGCGCCAACCGATCGCAAATGGCCATAAAATCACGATCGAAAGTGTCGATCGAATAGTACCGCTCAAGCTCTGTGAAACTCCCAGCCAACCCTCACCAACGATCTCAAATACAAAGGGTAAAGTGGTCAAAGCCAGCAATAAACTCATCGCACCACTAGCAATTAGTGCAAACTGCCACAGTGCCCGCCTGGATGCCTGAGTCGGAGCCAGAGCATTACTAGCATGAAGCAACATAATTATCGGACTTTCACAGAAAATTGCGATCGCTTTTGCCACCCCAACAGCCGCAAGATTGGTTCTAGCATCGGGCAAATGAGCCAGAGTAGTCGTAGTCAGAGGATCGCCCAACGCCATCGACACATCGGACAAAGATAGCGGAATAAATTGTTGCCAAAGTCTAATAAAATTGCGATCCACTTGAAAAATATTGAGATTTATTTCCAAAAATTATGACTTTGCCAACTAACTGGAAATCCCATATCTTGAATACTCACATATGGAATATTTGGAAAACTTTTGACTAATGCCGCTAAGTCTTGAGTCCAAGAAGACTTAAAATCTATAACATTTGAAAAATGACTAAGGATACAGCAAACACTGTATATTCTGGTGTTTACGTTTTGTAGAGGTAACAATACATTAAAGTCACACATTTCATTTTCTTTAGGTAACTTTGGATTGATAGATAAGTTTAGATTCCATAGCCGTCCATGATGAGCAATGACATTCCTAACATAATTGAGGCTACGGAGCCAACTTTCCATCAAGTTCCAATTGGGAATAGCAAATCTTGTTGCCACAGAAATACAATCCGGTGTCTTCATCCCGCTATAAAAACGCGAAAGTAACCCAAAATCCCATAGTTCGATTGCAATCCAGATAGGAATTGAAGAACGATCTCCATATTTACGCTCATGGTGCTTGACAAATTCATCCTGTGAGCGAGCAACTGCCTCATTAAACTTTTTTTGCCACTTTTCGTAATTTGTCTGTCCAGGTCGGTTAGATGTTGTAAAACTAGATCGAAAAAGATGCTGGTTTGTATGAGCAAAAATATCGTACGCACCAAGATGCAAAGCAATTTCTGCCCGTGTTGCAATTTCTACACACTCAATGGCATCCAAAAGTAATAATTTGAGGTTTTTATCAAAGATATAGAGAGCGCATACATCTTCAAATTTACTATCGGGAAGAAAATTATCGCTTCTTTGATTCGCGGCTATTTCCCTAAAAGGATACCAGTAGGCACTTAATCGATAGTAGCCATTACGGTGTAAATATTCCATTGCAGCTACGTCATCTGTGATTTGAAGTCCACGTTGCTTCAGTAAGGCAAGTTGGTCAGCTAATGATAGATGAGGCTTATTGTAGACTGACAAGATACTATATCAAAATAGAATTAGAGAACCCGCCCAAATGCAAAAGCAAAGGGCGGGCCATATTACTTACCATTATAGTATGGTCATAGTAGATGTGTCAACAGCTCAAATAATATTTCTGTTTTGGTTAACTGACTGAAATTATGGCAACCAGGGATACTGCCGAAAATTAGGTTGACGTTTTTCCAGGAATGCTTGCTTGCCCTCGGCACCTTCCTCGGTCATGTAATATAGTAGCGTTGCATTACCAGCCAATTCTTGCAAGCCAGCCTGTCCATCACAATCGGCATTGAGAGCCGCTTTGAGACAGCGAATTGCGATCGGACTCTTGGCGAGTATCTCCTGTGCCCATTCTACCCCGACGGATTCCAACTTGTCGATCGGCACCACACAATTGACCAAACCCATGTCCAAAGCTGCTTGAGCGTCATATTGACGACAGAGATACCAGATTTCCCGCGCTTTTTTTTGGCCGACAACTCGTGCCAGATAACTTGCCCCAAACCCACCGTCGAAACTACCGACTTTTGGCCCTGTTTGCCCAAAGATCGCATTGTCAGCCGCAATAGTTAGATCGCAAATCAAGTGTAGAACTTGACCACCACCGATCGCATAGCCTCCAACTAGGGCTATTACCGCCTTGGGCATCGATCGAATCAATCTCTGGAGGTCTAGGACATTCAGGCGCGGAATCCCGTCTGCGCCCTGATAACCCCCATGTCCGCGCACCGATTGATCGCCACCAGAGCAGAAAGCATATTTACCATCGGTATGTGGGCCTGCACCTGTGAGCAATACTACGCCAATAGTGGTATCTTCCCGCGCATCACAAAAAGCATCATACATCTCAAATACCGTCTGTGGCCGAAACGCATTGCGTTTTTCGGGACGGTTAATCGTCACTTTGGCGATGCCATCGGCTTTATGATAGAGAATATCGGTATATGTTTTGACCGATCGCCAAGTGATTTCCATGCTTGAACCAATAACCGAACATGGTTTAGTTTAACGCTGCACGCGATCGCAGAGACGATCGATGTCTAAATACTTATTACGAGTCTTGACAATCCACTATTCTTGCTTAAGTAGACGAGGATCGAAGGTAAAAGCTGCTGTCTCGTGAAGAGTTATTTGAGAAAAATCTGGGTGTTTTGGATTAAATAAATAATTATATTCTTGCTTACTGACGATCGAAGGGACTCGCAAAATAGCAGATTTATTATCTCTTATCCATCGATCCCCAATTACTTTAAACTCATCTGGTGACGCACTATTCAGCCAGGTTTGAGATAGATCTATCTCACTGACGATACTTACTTGAAACGTAGCTTCAGCACAAACAAAGTTATTCTTTACTTGTCGGGCATCCAAATGAACTAAAAGTTCTAAAGTAGCTAGGGATAGAGATTGAGCTGTATAAACGACTCGATTGCCTTGAGAATTCCACCGACCTCCATTGAGAAAAGCACCTTCTCCAGTGAATATGCAATCTTTAAACGCATCAGCGCATATTCTCGATACTGTAATCAATTACAGACTCCGTAAGCAATGTCGATTAGTACTTGCGCCACTCGATCGATTCCAGCCTTTGTTCCTACAAAATAAAATGGTGGGACATTATCTAATGCTCTATTCGGTGTTTGTAACCAATCTTCAACTGTTTTCTCATCTCCTCTGAATATCCGTCTCGCAACCGCTAGGATCTTGTTGTCTATGTCTGTTTCTAATTCTGTATCATCCTCTAGCACTGATTTGTCTGGGTCTTGATGCTGCTGTTTGGGTGTCCGACGAAGAATGTTTGCAGTTGTCATAATTTCTGGCTCTCATCTGGCGTTAACGTACAAATCATGTGAGTCCATCATACCAAAACTTGTTGTAGTTGTTTAGTCTAAGTATGCCGAACCATCTTTGTGGGTAAAAGCCCATTTGCCATCGACAAATAGTGCCTGAAGATCGTCATCGGGATATGTACCCATATCACCAGTACTGCGATCGCCAACTTCCAGATAAACGACTTCTGCACTGGTACGATTAATTAACTGATGTCCATCGCCATTGCCAGCTTTAAATCCCGCGCACATCCCTGGTGCTAGTGGTGTGGCTCCAGCATCAGTAATTAACACTGGATGACCTTGTAGAATGTAGATGAATTCATCTTGCTGAGTATGAGCATGTCGTAGTGCTGACTCACTGCCAGGTTGAAGTCTTGTTAAATTCACTCCAAAATTTGCCAACCCAAACAAATCACCTAGAGCGCGTTTTTCCCTACCGATCATCCGCGATGCAAATGGCTCTGGATAGTTCGATTGTCGGACTCGTGGCTCAACTTTGTCAGCGACAACAGCTACAGGCAAGTTTCGATCGATCATAAGTTTAATCGTAGGGTGTGTCACTTCATAGGATAACCCACCAAGTCGCCCCAACGAATTTCCGATCCCCCATCACCTTTCCCTACATGACTACTTGGCAAGCAGATATTTCTAGTCGCCCTCAGCAAAATGAGCAGGGCGAAACGCTGTGGGAACTGGTTATTTGTGCTGCCGATGGGGGCTGGCATCACACGGCTACTTGTCCCCAAAAACAGGTAAATGCGGATTGGATTGCGACACAAATCCAGTTAGCCGCAGGGGAT
>JANXVE010000081.1 GCA_025351825.1 Chamaesiphon sp. 341R_metabat_111
CAGACGTTCGCGTTCTGGGTGCGTTGTAAGGTTGTGGTCATTGGTTTATGATTGCTGGTTGTTCTTTGCAGAACGGAATATTTATGTATATGCCCTTAGATTAACCCGATTGTTAACGTTTGTAAAGTTTTCTCAGTTTTGGGGTTCTGATTGGTGTCATCAGGTTTTGTTATGACTGACTGAATTTTTCCCGTTCCAGCTTGAACTTCACGGAATTACAGCGGTTGAAGGAAAACGACCGAGCTGGGTTCGTTATGAGAATCGCTCACCACGGGCCAGCAAATTCTCATCAACGCCCCTGTTTAATTACTCTTACTGCTTTGCATCCCCTTGTACTTGGAATATTCTCGATACCTGCTGAGGCTTTAGGACTCTTCCCACGGTTCTAGCTCCTTGCCTAGTTGCTCCCAGCGGTCTTTTTCCGCTCTTAGCCGAGCGAGTTGTTCGGTCACTCCCAACTTCTCTTGCCGCCAAATTCGATCTCGGTACCACGCGGCTTTCAATCTACAGTAGAAGTAATCAGGGATCTCTTGAAATCCTAATGAATGCTGCCAAGCACGACTGCCCTGGTTACAAATATGGTAGCCAGACCGGAGGTCTTTGACCCCATCTGCGTACAAGTTATTTATGGCAGTGGCAACCATCTCGGTGGCGATGCCCTTCCGTCGATCCGACGGCTTTACCAACAGCAAATCTAACTCAACTCGCTGTTCTCTATTCTCGACCAGTAAGGCTAAACCAATAATTCGCTGGCTATTTGGCTCCAGAGCCATCCTAGATCCTGGATGAGGCTGACCGCGTACTCCTTGGAAATAGTTATTGATGTTCTTACGGGCATGATCGAGGATATCTTCCAACGCCCAGTCACAAAATTCGACTGAATCTTCAAACGCCTCAAAAAATGTTGCAATCATCTGTTCTTTTAGGGACGGATCGACGGGTACGATCCGATCTGATGCTGCTGCTTGAGGTGTTAAGGTCAGTTGAGTCCGCACGAGCTGTTCTCTGGGGGTCAGGTGTCCTTTGCCTGAAAAATATTCAGCCTTCCAACCGAAAGGGCGTTCCATCAATTCAAACTCTTCGACCGACATGGGAATGTGTTTGCTTTTCATTGGGCCTATTATTTTAGGAGCGATCGTTACTTTGGTAAAACTCCGACAAAATTCATGCTCATTTTTAGGTCATGTTATAATACCAAAGCAAAAGCCAATCACCATCAGCGTTTGAGATGGAACCCACCCCAAAAAATCCTGACTTAACAGCTAAACAAAAGGTAGAGCTGCTTGCTCAAGAATATTGCATCACATATCATCAAACATGTTTTGATGAATTAGCCGACACATCCGCGCGACTTTCCGATTGTGATGTTGAGCTAGACGAGACTCAATTGCTGTTACTCGAACTCGACCGTGTTGGAATTCTCACAGGCGAAGCCAATGGATCATTACACCTTCAATATTTGGATGAACGAAAATCAGGGGATAATGTTTTAGCGATCGAGACTGCTGCTGAAATTGAGATTAGTGCCAGCGATTCAGAATTTGAGTTAGGCATGAAGGCTTATCATCGAGTTGTAGGTAATTACAACTTAGCCTTGCGAGAATTGGCAAAATGACCCTACTCATTCGGCTTTGAGATCGGCATACTCGCTCAATATTAAGAGGTTTTTAGATGATAACTGGATTATTCATGGGCTGGACTGACCCCGTTAGTAAACGGTGGTTTCCGATTAAAAAAATGACGTGGAATCAGGGTAAGTACTACACCGTTTATCTCCAAGGAATGCGGTCGGCGATGGAAATTAGTGAAGCTCACCGTACTACTGTTAAAGCTGGGCTAGCTAAATTAGATCGAATCAGTGTATCAAGTAACATTGATGTGTCTTTCAGAACTAGAATGCCTGTTAACCGACCATTTACCGATGTAGAAGAATTAGAGCGAATGGGGTTATCTACAGACCTCGCTCATTTCGATCCTTTTGAGTACACAGCTAGAAGTGGTGGTGGCGTTGGTGGCGACACGTCTGACCTATTCCCAGAAGTTATTCCTGACAACTTTGGTGTCTATCATTTTTATTTTGGAATCGGTGATATTGATGGACTCGACATTACTGAATATATTTATTCTCTACAGCTTGGCTCTCGATTAACTATTAAAGATAGTCTGATTTATCACGAACATTCTTTATTAGGCCAAGCACCTGGATATATTGCAGACTTAGCCAAAAATCACCCTCAGGCGATCGATCTAACCGTTGATAAAATTAATCACGATGTCTACAGGTTTGGTAAATTACTTTGCCATGCTCGGATCGATAGCCGAGTTACTATTCCTTTCAGCGATGCTCATTATCAACCTTTAATCGATATTTTTGCTGCTAGCAAATAATATGAGCGAAAAGTATCCAATTTACCAGTTAAATCCAAAGCAGAAAATCTTGGACAAGAGATCCCCAGATGGTGTTCTTCGCAAAGATTGGTACAGTCATCCAGAGTTGGGAGAGTGTCTATTCAAAGAAGCTCGTTCCACTGAGTGGACAATCTCTGATGGCAGAGATGCTAGAGCAGACTGGTCAGAAAAAGTTGTTAATGAAATTGGCAATCTATTGAGTCTGCCTGTAGCTAGATCTGAATTTGCAACTGGATATTTTAATGGATCGGTAAATATTGTCGAAGGGATTTTATCTGTCAACTGTATTACTGAAAATAGTCAAGTTTTCACAGGTGAAAGTTTGCTAATTAGCAACATCAATAATTACAGATCGGACAATCTAGCCGACTATACTGTTGAGAATTGCTTAAAATCTCTGGAGCTAGCAAGTGTGCTGCCACCGAATAGTTGGCAACAGTCAGTAGCTGGGATCGAGACTGGTGCGGATTTATTTGTCGGCTATCTAATGCTGGATGCGTTGTGCATCAACCGCGACCGTCATTATCACAACTGGGGCGTAATGGCAGTTGACGATCGCCTCGAACTAATTCCATCCTTCGACCACGGCTTATCATTGGGCAGTACCGATAATATTAGTTATTCTGTCGATCGCTATGCCAGTCGATTCAAGAGTCCCTTCCAAAGCCGCACTCAGCAGCAGCTATCGACATTTTCAGCATGTGAAATTGCTGCCCAACTTTATCCTGATGCGGCAAAGATCTGGCAAGAGCGAGTTAAACAAGTCACACCCGCACAAATTGCCGAGATCTTCGATTGTATTCCCGCAGCACGAATTACTCCGGCTGCGATTAGGTTCGCAATTAACCTATTAGCCTACAATCAACAGCAAATAATCGATATCCTCACTAAATATTAGGAGACTTTAGATGATTACTGGATTATTCATGGGCTGGACTGACCCCGTTAGTAAACGGTGGTTTCCGACTAAGAAGATGACCTGGAATGGAGGTAAATACTATACTGTCTATCTTCACGGCATGAAAGCAGTGATTGTCGCTAATCCATCGATGAACACTGCGGTGAAAGTCGGCTTAATCAAGCTCGAAGAAGTGGAAATTACCAGTGAGATTGAAGTATCTTTTAGAACGCGGATGCCTGTTAATCGCCCGTTTACAGATACTTTAAGACTAGAACGACTGGGTTTAGGTACCGATCTCGCCCTATTTGACCCCTGGGAGTATATCGGACGCAGTGGTGGGCGCAGTGGTGCTGACAGTTCCGATCTCTTCCCAGAAGTTACACCCGATGAATTCGGCCAGTATCACTTCCATTTTGGGATTGGGGCTATTGATGGTGTTGAAATCGCCAAGTATATTTATCAACTTCAAATTGATACTCAATTGACCATTAACCATGGGCTAATTTATCACCGAGACGTTCTATTGGGCACTGCGCCTGGGTATGTTGCCGATTTTGCAAGTCATCATCCTCAAGCAATTGAATTATCTGTTGCTCAAGTCAATCATGATATCTATAAGTTTGGTAAGTTACTCTGCCATGCTCAGATCGATAGCAAGGGTGCGATTCCTTTTAGCGATTTACATTATCAACCTTTAGTCGATGTTTTAGTCGTCAGTAATTAAAATGGACGAAAAATATCAGATTTATAATCTAGATCCTGCACTAATTTTAGATGAGCAGGTAGAAGATGGAATGCTTCGCAAAAATTGGTATTTTCATCCTCAATTAGGCAAATGTCTATTCAAAGAAGCTGCCCCAACTCAGGCAATCATTAGTGATGCTAGAACCGACTGGACGGAAAAGGTTGTCAATGAGATTGCTAACTTATTGGGTTTGCCTATAGCTAGATATGAATTAGCTACTGGTTATTTTGGTAAGTCAACTAAGTTGGTGGAAGGAGTTGTATCGATTAATTGTATCCCTGCAAATGCTCAAGTATTTACTGGGGAAGAATTCTTAACTCAAATCTTAGATTGCAATCTTGACGATCCTCGACAATATACGATCGAGAATGTGTTGAAGGCTTTAGATTTAGCTGATGTTAAGATACCGAGTAATTGGCAACAGCCAATCGCCGGAATAGATACTGGTGCTAAGTTATTTGTCGGCTATATGATGCTGGATTGTTTGGTGAATAATAGCGATCGGCACGACCATAACTGGGAGGTGATGGCGGTGGGAGAGCAGATCGAACTTGTTTCATCTTTCGATCATGGTTTATCGCTGGGAAGTACTGATGAGGATGAAGATAAGCCGACTCTTTCACTGGCTGATTATGTCGATCGGTATAGTCAGTCTTGTTTTCAGTCGGGATATAATAAGCTGCCAGCATTAACTGTATTCGAGTGTTGTGTAAAGCTTTATCCTGATGCGGCTAGAATCTGGCAGGAACGACTTAAACAGGTGACTCCAGCTCAGATTGAGGAGATTTTTTATCGCATCCCTAATGGGAGAATTACGCCGATTGCGGCTAAGTTTGCGATTGACTTAATGGATTTTAACCGAAAGCGAATAATTAATTTAGCCATGCCGATAGATTAATTCATTCAGAATGACATTAGCCAGTACCAGCCAAAAAGAGATTTAGGAGATAGTTAATCTAAACTGATATAAGTCGATCGTTTGTTACTAGTGGAGTTTATTGCTACGCAAGGGGGATGTGATGTTTTCTCTTAGCGCATATGAAATTAAGTTCTCCAGAAGAAGAATATTACTTCAAAGAAATACTAGCAGAACAAGATGTCGATGTTTCCGAATTTCTTCAGCGGTGGTTTAGCATTGAAAACAATGGCTTTGGTGATGGTAAACAATGTAATCTAGTCATGGCGCGTATTTTCAATTTAACTCTAACTGGGGTGAGAAAGTGGGGAACAGCTCCAGCTTATCTCTCGATGCCCAAATCACATCGTCGCTGCCTCACATACCTTCACCGCCAGATGCTAGAGCGGTTCTCACAGACTGAATAGTACGAATATTTACAAGTAACCTAGAGTCAAGTTGTCCGATATCGGACAACTTGACTCTTTTTTGAGATCTACCGATTCGACCCATATGTGAAAATTTACTTTATTGACCGAAGTATTTTTTGCTAACAAACATGTCCGGTACTATTAAATATCGATATGCTCTCGACTCAAAAACAGAGCAACTTACAGATATTGAAGAACTAGAAAAAAAGCATCCAAGAAGAGATTTTACTTGCTTAGGTTGTGGAAATATTGTTATTCCTATCATGGGAGAAAAGCACCAAAAGCACTTTCGTCACAAAGTAGATAAAGAATCATCGTGTTCGGGCGAAACATACTGGCACCGACTCACAAAAAGAGTATTTCATAAACTCTACGAAGAAGCAAAATCAAAAGGATTAGAGTTTATGATTGAATATAGTGCCGATAAATTTTGTACTCGATATGAAACAGATAATTTGACATCTTGCCCACTAGGTCTTTCACTTGTTAAATTCGATTTAATAAAATATTATCCTGAGATAGACATAGAAAAGAGAGTAGATAATTTTGTTCCTGACTTATTATTGACCTCAAAAAATGGTAAACATAAATTATTTATAGAAATTGCATTCACACATAAGTCAACAATAGAGAAAAAAGAATCAGGGTATAGAATTATAGAAATAAATATCGATCATGAGGTAAATATTGAATTATTTAGTAACAGAGTTATTTCTGAAAATAATAAGATCGAATTTCACAATTTCAAAAAAGTATTCAAAGAAAATTTTTGTGGTGGCAATTGTTTTGAATTGCCACCAACTTATCCAAACAATGAAATAGATTATACTAAAATTGAACCCAAAGAAGAAGATTTACAAAATCCTGTAATTAAGATATTTAATCCATCAGTTTTCGTTAGCTGCCCGAGTTTGGACGATTTTTTTATAATTTACAAAGATTACACAAGCAAGCTAATAAATTTAACAAAGAATGAATTTATGCAGCAAGAGCAAAATATATCCCATGCAGAATATATTATCTTTAATCATAATTTTCCTCGTGGTTTAAGACAAGCAAGAGATAAAGTTCATAAGGAAAAAGGTAATTGCTCAACTAGGGGGAGGTTGACAAAAACTGGAAAAACGATAGAGTAGCGTTATGACAGAACTGCCCGACATCAAACAACTAGACGCAGAAGCAAAAGATGCTTTGATAGTTGCGCTGTGGGAAGAAGTCCAA
>JANXVE010000091.1 GCA_025351825.1 Chamaesiphon sp. 341R_metabat_111
GTTTGTATTGCCTAATGTTTATTTTCACGTAACAACCGCTTACAATATCCTCAGACATTCTGGCGTACCATTAGGTAAACTAGACTTTTTAGGTAAGCCATAAGTTAGCAACGATCGAGGTAGATCGAATCTAACTTTCGATCTACCTAATGATGAAGTTTCGATTCTCATTCTGAGATGCCGTGCCAACGGCTAGATAAGCAGGTAAATTATGATACACAATTGGGAACTAGCAACTGGACATCAGATATCTGTCGAAAACCAAGGCGCGCAAACCGTTGTCACAATATCCAATACTAGTGCCGGACAGCAACAACGATCGATTAATAGCTTCAATACAGGGATCTGGCTCGTACCACCCGAAATGTCAATTCTCCATGGGAGAGGCTCCGCCAACGAGCCAACTGGCGCGACACTGAAAATTACCACATCTACCGGAGCATCCCTAATTCAGGTACGGGGTAACAGTATTCAGATGCAAAGTTCTCACAGTGGTGAACATCGATCGAATACCAGCACCAGCACCAGCTTCACTGCTGGGATGCAACCAATGCAACCCATGCAACCGATGCAAATGGGTAATATGCAGATGAACATGCAGCCAATGGTGATGAAAATGGGCGACATGGAACTAAATATGGGTGCAACTGCTGGCAAAAAGTTTTGCACTCAATGTGGTACTCCAGTAAAATCCGCCGACAAATTCTGCGCTGGTTGTGGACATAAATTAGAGTCATAGATTGACCAGTTTCATCATTGCTGCGGGATATCGATCGCCTGAAGCAGCTCCTTTTGGTAAGATGGCATCGATCGTCTGGAGGTCGTCAGTCGTTAATTCAAGCTCCAACGCACCCAGATTTTCGAGCAGGTAGGACACGCGCTTGGTACCAGGAATGGGGACAAGATCGTTGCCTTGCTGGAGCAACCAGGCGATCGCTAGCTGTGCGGGTGTACAATCCTTTTGATGAGCTAATTCTCGAACTTGGGTAACTAAATCTAAATTACGTTGAAAGTTCTCACCCTGAAATCGGGGTGACAATCGCCGCCAGTCATCTGCGGCTAGATCCTCAAAAGTTTTCAGATCTCCAGTCAGAAAACCTCGCCCTAATGGACTCCAAGGTACAAAGCCAATATTTAGCTCCCGACAAGTCGCCAGAATATCATCCTCCACATCGCGACTCCAGAGCGAATACTCGCTTTGCAATGCCGAAATGGGATGAACTGCATGAGCACGGCGAATCGTCGCGCCAGATGCCTCTGATAGCCCCAAGAACCGCACTTTACCCTCTTTGACTAGTTCCGCCATCGTGCCAATGGTATCCTCGATCGGGGTAGTCGGATCGACACGATGTTGATAATATAGATCGATAGTCTCGATGCCCAATCGGTTTAAACTAGCTTCACATGCCGATCTCACATATTCTGGACGACCATTAACTGGAACATTTTCGCCGCCTTTGTGGATATTACCCAGCCCAAATTTCGTAGCAATAATTACCTTGTCGCGGCGATCCTTAATTGCTTTGCCAACCAAGGTTTCATTGTGCCCCACCCCATAAGCATCAGCCGTATCGAGAAAAGTGCAGCCCAGATCGATCGATTTGTGAATGGTAGCGATCGATTCTGCTTCATCCGCAGCACCATATACCCCCGACATCCCCATACAGCCCAAACCCAGAGCTGAAACTACCAATTCCTTGCCAAGTGTGCGCGTTTGCATCTTGCCCGTCTCCTGTAGATCCTTTCGATCATGGTAACAGTTCGGGCGGAATTAGCTATTGGGTATAGCCCAACCGCTTGGCGAGTTGGTAGCCCAATAAAATCCCGACTACGCCGCCGATGATGCTAAACAGAATCCCCATCAGCGAAAATGAATCGTCGCCCCATAGCCCAGGAATATAGCTACCGCCAACTGTGCCTAAAAATGACCCAATGCCAATCAGAAATTTAGTCATTCGATTAAAAGATCGTTGCTAGATCTAGAATGCCCTAAAGATCGAAGGTTCTCTACGAGGATCTGCTACGCTAGGAATTAAGTGCTTTTCTTCCACATCCGACTGTCGAACTGAAACTCCAGCACCTGCTCTGTCTGTAATTGTAGATCTGGATGTTCGGGATCGATCAAATAATTGTACTCCACTGGAATTATTGCAGAAGGCACCTTCAAGACTGGGTATTCTATTGCTTGGAGCCATTTACGCCCAATTTCTTGGAGCATTGGGTAAGCAGCGACATCTTGCCAATTGGCTGGTAAATCGGTAATTTCTAAAATTGGCGTGGTATCTGGAATAATGGCACTGACACAAGCGAGGGGAATGTCGGTTGTTTCGCTATGTACAAATACTTCGAGGCTAGCCAATGCCAGACTTTCTGACGTGTAAGAAATCTTGTAGCCTTGAGGGTGCCAACGACCACTAGTATACAGTCCACCGACTCCAGAAAAGACTGTATTGATATGTCTGCGGGCCGCGATCCGCCAAATTCTCACTAGCTGTAGATTCCGTATTCAGTGCGATAGAGAATTTCTTCTACTTGTCTGGCTCCTTCGTCAGTGGAGAGTGCTGCTAATGGGGTAATGCCTGACAAGCTATTTTTAGGAGTTTGGAGCCATTGCAGGGCTTTTTGGGTGTCTTCAAATAGACTAATTGCTTGCTGCGTAATCCGGTTAAATCGATTGAATCGATCGACTACCAGCGGATTTAAAATCCCGTTGTCTTTTCGTAGACGAGCTTGATTTCTGGGCGAGATCCCAAAAATTTGCTGCCTGAGATTGCTATCTAGTTGAAAGCGTTCGGCAGTTTCTTCGATCGTACTGTATCGAAGAGAATTTAAAGTAAGTGGTTTTATTGTTGGAGTTGCGATCGACATAAACTTTTCTACTTTTTTGCCAGATGTCTTAATTATACCTGCCAATTAGCAAATTGTGATGTTGCCCATAGAAGTACAAGACACTCTTCACCAACAAATCCGCCCCATCCCGAACCCGTTATAATTAAGGGATAAACCCAGACTGCCCCTAGAGAATACATTGTCCTCATTCCAACTGTGGCTTTACTTAACTCCCCCGATGGCTGGTGCTGTTGTCGGGTATTTTACCAATGATGTCGCCATCAAGATGTTGTTTCGCCCCTATACGGCAAAATACATCGGCAAATATCAGCTGCCGTTTACGCCTGGATTGATTCCGAGCAATCAGGAGCGATTGGCGACACGGATTTCCGATACGATTATGGGTTCGTTGCTGACTCCGGTGGAGCTGCAAAAGATTGCCAAGCGACTGCTGCAAGTGGAACGGGTACAGGCGGCGATTACTTGGCTGCTGCAATTGGCTCTCGATCGCATCCAGTCCGACAAAGAACAAAAAACTGTTAAGCTACTCTCAAATATTCTCAAGGATCTGCTCGGTGAATCTTTTCCCCGCTGGTTGCGTGTACTAGCACGGAAGCCGGACTTTCTGGAGCCTCAGCTCAATCAGATCTTCGATCGATTAATTCTCGAGTTTCAATTAACTGACGGTCAAGCTACTCAGCTATCAAACTGGTTAATCACCACGATCTTACCACCAGAAACGCTGCGGTTAGGGTTGATTGATTTTCTAACCGATCGAAATATTCAAGTGATCGATGAAGGTTTACGGGAGCAAAGTAGCGGTACTTATTGGGTCGTTGCTAATTTATTTGGTGTCAAAAATGCCTTAAATCGCTTCCGTACTTTCTGTTTAGACGATCGCGACAAAGCAAATAAAATTATTGCCGAACTGATTGTCGCGCTGAACATTCGCAATCGGGGACAGGAATTGCTTCGCGATCTGACGCTCCAAAATTTACCTGTTTCTACGGTCAAGCAACTCAAGAAAACTCTCAGCGATAGCGTCCGCAGCTATATGCAAACCAAAGGAATCGAATTTATTCAAGAGTTGGCAGATTCGATCGATTGGGACGGGATTGCTAATGTGGCGATTGGTAGGCTGCGAAGTTCGGCGGTTTTGACATCATCATTGGATGTGGTCAGTGAGGAATTAGCGATCATTATCGATCGCTATTTAGAGCGCGATCTCGAACAAATTGTGACTCAGGTAATTCCGATTTTGAGTATCGACCAAGTAATTATCGATCGGGTGAGAGCGACTTCTCCCGCCGATCTCGAAGCGGGAATCCAAGGTATTGTCAAAAGCGAACTTCAAGGGATCGTCAATCTGGGCGGCGTGCTTGGTTTTATTGTCGGTTTGATGCAGACAGCCTTTCTGTGGTTTCAAAATTAAGCACTATCCACCATCCACTATTCACTTTGTTTTGATGCAAGATATGAGAAATCGCATAATCTGTGAAACTCATCCCAATCGACAACTTAAGGATTAATTAAGTTTTCCACTTCAGCAAGACTGCTATGTTTTAAATACTGGAGAACTTTAATTTACTTATTTACGTCTAGATTTTTGAGGCATCGGAGTAGTAGTAACTCACGAGTTGGGACTACTGCGCCACATGAGCCGAAATCTACGCACCTACCACCAATCTATCCACCAAGATTAGGGTGGAAAAGGTTTTGTTAGCCACTCGATCGGAGGAGTTAAATTAAACTCATGCCTAGTATTAAAAATCACACGATCGCTCAACCGAGATCTACTACAGATACAGTGCGGAGCTATCTACATGAAATTGGTCGCGTGCCCCTGCTTTCTCACGAACAAGAGATTTGCTACGGCAAGCAAGTACAGCAAATGATGGTGCTCCAAGCCCTCAAGCAGAGCCTAGAACAGACTTTAGATCGCCCCCCGACCAGAATAGAGTGGGCGAGTGAATCGACGCTTTCAGAGACTGAACTCGATCGAGCCTTGCAATTAGGACATCATGCCAAGCAGAAAATGATCGAGGCGAATCTGCGGCTGGTAGTAGCCATTGCCAAAAAATATCAAAAGCGGAACCTAGACTTTCTGGACTTGATTCAAGAAGGTTCGCTAGGATTGGAACGGGGAGTCGAAAAATTCGATCCGACCAGGGGCTATAAGTTTTCTACTTATGCCTACTGGTGGATTCGTCAGGCAATTACTCGCGCCATCGCCCAACAGGGTCGATCGATCCGTCTACCCATTCATATTACCGAAAAACTCAACAAAATCAAAAAAACCCAGCGAGAACTCTCCCAACAACTGGGACGCAGTGCCACATCAACCGAAATCGCCACCGCTCTAGAAATCGAACCCGCCCAGATTCGCGACTATCTGACTATCTCCCGTCAACCAATCTCCCTCGATGCCAAAGTCGGCGATAGACAGGACACCGAACTCTCCGAACTGCTCGAAGACGGTGGCATTTCCCCAGAGAAATACACAGTCCAGGAATCTCTCCGCCAAGAACTCCAATCCACCCTGGAAGAACTCACCCATCAACAGCGGGATGTGATTAGGTTACGGTTTGGGTTGGAAGGTGGTACCGAGCTATCCCTCGCCAAGGTTGGCGAAATTCTCAATCTCAGTCGCGAGCGAGTCAGGCAGCTAGAGCATCAAGCCCTAGCCCACTTCCGTCGTCACAGCAGCTTTCGCGACTATGTAGCAAGTTAGGTTCGATCTAGAAGAGTTGTTAATCTTACAGCTTGCACCAGCGACGCGCGCTCCTCGGCTCTGCCGAGGGTTTAGCGCGTCAAGACAGTATAAAAATATTAGTGATTAGCGGAGATCTTAGGGTACCCTGGATCTACGCTAAGGGACTTGCATGGAAATAACATCCCAGATATTTGTGGGTTTATTAAATTGCAAGTCCCTAAGCAATAGCATATTTAGGCTGGTGCAAGCTGTGAGCAGATTTAGATCCGCTCGTTGGCAAAACGCTAAAATTAATGTTTGCGCTTAATGAATTTACTCTTTTCGATACTGGGAATCATCGTAGCACTGCTGGCGATCGGGATTACTGTTTATTTGCTCACAGCTCGCCCCTATCAAACATCTGACTCTGTAGCCACCTCCTATGATGAATGGACAGAAGATGGAATTTTAGAATACTATTGGGGCGAACATATTCATTTAGGACACTATGGTTCGCCACCACGACAAAAAGATTTTCTGGCGGCAAAGGCTGATTTCGTGCATGAAATGGTGCGATGGGGTGGCTTAGATAAATTATCACCAAATACCACCGTGTTAGATGTTGGTTGCGGTATTGGTGGTAGTAGTCGAATTCTGGCGAAAGAGTATGGGTTTGCAGTCACCGGAATTACCATTAGCCCCGGACAAGTCAAGCGCGCTCAGGCACTCACGCCTGAAGGTGTAAGTGCTCAGTTTAAGGTGGATGATGCGATGGCTCTATCCTTCCCTGATGCCAGTTTTGATGTAGTGTGGTCGATCGAGGCTGGCCCTCACATGCCCGATAAAGCCGTCTTCGCCAGAGAATTGATGCGGGTACTCAAGCCAGGTGGGGTACTGGTTGTAGCCGACTGGAATCAACGTGACGATCGTCAAATTCCGCTCAATTTCTGGGAAAAGCCCGTGATGCAGCAGCTCCTCGATCAGTGGTCGCATCCGGCGTTTTCGAGCATTGAGGGTTTCTCTGAGCTATTAGCGGAAACAGGGCTAGTAGAAGGGCATGTAACTACCGCAGATTGGACAGTTCAGACTCTACCTTCTTGGATTGATTCGGTGTGGCAGGGGATTGCACGTCCAGTGGGATTAATCAGTTTTGGGTTTGCTGGATTTATCAAATCACTGCGGGAAGTGCCAACTATTTTATTGATGCGCCTAGCCTTTGGTGCGGGTTTATGCCGATTTGGGATGTTTCGGGCATTGCGTTCTAATTAATTCATTCCACTTACTCTACGTGTGATCCCAATCTGGCTTAATCGATTTGCGACTATTGAGGAACCGATCGATCTGACTTGAACTCTGACTAAAATTAGCCTAGAAACTAAAGTCTTGGCTCACGATCCAAAGTCCGCCTAAAGCTGTACTAAATTTATCAGTACAGCTTTAGCTGTACTTTGCATCACTAGCAGCGGCGTTTTTATTCGGGGGTTCCCCCCGAATAAAAAAACGACAAGACAGCAGTTTTAACCGCTGACTAATCTGGATTGGAGCTAAACTAGAGCCAACTGTCGATCGTTATCGACAGTATAGGTACCAACACTCGCCGCACTATTGCAAGCCGCCCGATGCGCGAGGATCTTTTGCGCCGCCGCGACATTTGCACTGTCACCACACCACTTATCCAATGCCGACTGCTGAATCGCACGAGCATAAGAGAACGTCACCGCCCACGGAGCTTGGGGAAACATCACATTCATTGCATTCAGATGGGCAGCAGCTTGCTCATTTGTTTGCCCCCCAGACAAGAAAGCAATTCCCGCCACTGTGGGTGGAACTTCCTGCATCAGGGTATTAATTGTGGCTGTCGCTACCTCATTTACCGGAGTTGGTAACAAAGCTGACAATCCGGCAATTACCATACTGGGCTTGAGAATCATCTGTTCTAATTCTACCCCCTGAATTGCAAGCTGAATAAAGACTTCCTTCAAGGTTGCAGCAGTTACTTCCTGACATCGATCGAGTGTATGATCTCCATCAATTAGTACTTCTGGCTCCACAATCGGTACCAATCCATTCGCCTGACAAATCGCCGCATACCGCGCCAAAGCATCGGCATTTGCCTCAATACAAGCTGCACTCGGAATATCCGCCCCAATCGTAATCACTGCCCGCCACTTGGCAAACCGCGCGCCCAGCTTGTAATACTCACTCACGCGATCCGCCAAACCATCCAAACCCTCGGTAACTAGTTCGTCAGGATGTCCATCAAATGGCTTGGTACCACCATCGACTTTAATCCCTGGAATCATCCCCAATCCCTGCATCATACTGACAAATGATTCGCCTGTAGAGCTTGATTGTTTAATCGTCTCATCAAACAAAATTGCCCCGCTGATAAAGTTGTTGAGATTTGGCGTAGTTAAAATTAGTTCACGATAAGCACGGCGGTTTTCCGCTGTCGGCGCAATGCCCAGCTTTTCAAACCGCTTGTTACAAGTGCCATTACTTTCATCCATTGCCAAAATCCCTTTCCCCTTAGCTACTAGAGCTGTGGCGGTAGTCTGTAATTCTTGGGTATATGTACTCATTTGTAATAACTCCGCAATTTTTGACTTACTTCGATCTTAACAACAAGATTCAGATCGCCACTAAAAACTAATAACTAAAAACTAACAACGATCGGCATTAGTCTCTAGAGTAAATCAGGATCTTCGCCCAGCTCCCGTAGCCGCTCCGCTAATCGTTCAGCTCTGATGCGCTGAGATTCGGCGCGTTGAGATTCAGCTTCGGCGCGTTGAGATTCAGCTTCCGCCTGTTGTTGGGCTACCTCCTCTGGCAGTAATACCAGTGCGCCAGTTGAGTCATAAAACCGGAGCCAGCTTAGTGTTTCTCGATCGATTGTCCCCTGCCAAGTTCCCAACCATAGCCCCAATTTCTCACACCAGAGCCAGCCGCGTTCGTCGGGAACGATGGTTCGATATGTGTCGCTGCGATGCCATCCCAGTAGTGAGGTAGGATCGAAGGGGTTGTAAACAAAGTAATCTTGAGTTTTGAATACTCGATCGTACAAGTCCTTTTTGAGTCCCAGATCCACGTTGGCGGTACTCGGTGACATCAGTTCGACGATCGTATCAGGATAGCGTCCCTCTTCTTCCCAGACTACCCAGCCTAGCCGCTCCCGCTCACCATCGACATCCAATACTACAAAAAAGTCTGGACCCCTAAAGTCGCGATTTTTGACTTGGGTACTGCTGTAATAGATGAACATATTTCCGCCGACATAAAAGTCCGTCTGCTCGGCGCGGTATTGCTGATAGGAGCGAATCAGGACATTCATCGCTACTCGATGTTGGTTGGTTTCCAAGGATTCTCCATCGTCAAAAATTAGATCTGTAGGTGGTAAGGGCGGATTCCAGCTATCGGGTGTGGCAGTAGTCTGTGCTGTAACTGTATTAACCATCGTGTGTGCCAACAAGAAAGGTCTGTAATTATATTTTACCGCTCGATCGTGACGATCTCCCAGGTTTAGTAAGCTCGACCACCATTAAGGGGTTCGCGTAGCTGCGTTCGAGATTAGTTATTTCTAATTTTTTGCAGATTGAGCTAATAAACCATGTTTGGGTGCGAAAATCATCGCGATGATGAATAGTAGGGTTTGGACAACGACAATACAGCCGCCAGTGGAGCCGTCAATATGATAACTAACATAGGTGCCCATTACACTTGAAAATACGCCACTCGCCATCGCAATTAGCGTCATGTGGTCGAAATTATCGCTTAAGAGATATGCAGTTGCACCTGGAGTTACTAGCATGGCAACAACTAAAATAATCCCGACAGTTTGCAGTCCAGCTACAGCCGTTAGGGATAGTAATGAGAGGAGAACATAGTAGAGAAAAGTTGTGTTTAAACCGATCGATCGAGCATGGGTAGAGTCAAAACAAAACAGGATTAAATCCTTACGGAGAACTGCGAGGGTTCCCAGGGTAATCACACTAATAATTACAGTTTGGATAATATCATCATTGGAGATACCCAAGACGTTTCCAAATAGAATATGGGTGAGATCGATCTCACTTTTAACCTTAGAAATCAAGACTAATCCTAAAGCAAAGAAACCTGTAAACACCAATCCAATTACAGTATCCTCCTTAATCCTAGTCGTTGCCTTCACAAATCCGATCGCAATTACCGAACCCACTCCAAAGGCAAATGCACCAATTGCTAGTGGAATATTCAGAATATAAGCAATTACCACCCCAGGCATCACCGCATGAGAAACAGCATCACCCATCAATGCCCAACCTTTTAAAGTCATATAGCAAGAAAGAGCCGAACACACAATGCCAACTAGGGCACTAACCAAAATCGCCTTCACCATGAATTCATGCTGTAAAGGTGCGACAAACCACTGAATTATATCCATTTAGATTAATTGATAATTGATAGTTGATAATCGATCGCTAATATTATCAGATCTGTAGGTTGGGTTGAAGAATGTTGGCGGAGCCTCTCCGTCAGGAGACAACCCAACACACTTATCGATTGACTAGTTTCGTCTTTCTTCTTGAGTTAAAAAACTCTTTGCCAGTGATAAATCTCCAATCGAGCCACCAAATGTCCGAGATAGGTTTTCCTCAGTGAATACATCGGCGGTATTACCATAAGCTAGAATTGTTCGATTAATTAATACCACTTTGTCACAAAAAGTTTTTATCGATGCTAAATCGTGGGTGGATATCAAAATTGTATATCCCTTCTGACGCAGCTCCATCAGGAGATTAATCATCATCTTCTCAGTTTTGATATCCACGCCTGCAAATGGTTCATCAAGGAGTAGAACTGTGCTTTCTTGCGCCAATGCCCTTGCGAAAAAAGTCCGTTTCTTTTGTCCACCTGATAGCTCACCAATTTGGCGATCTTGCATCTGCCACATTTCTACCCGCTCTAAACTTTCTTGAACGATACTTTTATCACGAGCTTTTGGGATGCGGAGTAGATTCATATAACCATAACGCCCCATCATCACCACATCATGAACGTTAACTGGAAAATTCCAATCAACTTCTTCAGACTGAGGTACATAGGCAACTAGATTCTTTTTTTGAACCTGACGAATTGGTAGTCTGTTAATTAATATTCGTCCATTTGTAGGCTTGACAAATCCCATGATCGCCTTGAACAAGGTTGATTTGCCCGCGCCATTCATCCCAATCAAACCACAGATTGTGCCAGCTTCAAGCTGCAAAGAGGCACTCTGTAAGGCAACTTTGCCATGATAGGCAACTGTCACATTTTCAATATCGATACTAATTTCACTCATAATTTTTTAATCTTCTCTAATTTGCCAATACATTCCCGATTATTTACTTTGCAAGCCCTTAATTAAAGTATCGACATTATATTCCAGCAGCTTGAGATAGGTTGATGCGGGACCATCAGCGGGAGATAATGAATCAACATAAAACACTCCGGCAAATTTTGCGCCTGATTCTTTAGCTACCTGAAGCTGTGCTTTATTATTAACAGTGCTTTCACAAAATACTGCGGGAATCTTGTTCACTTTGACAGTATTAATTACTTTCTCGATTTGTTTTGGGGTAGCTTGTTGTTCGGCATTGACAGCCCAAAGATATACTTCTTTTAAGCCATAATCACGGGCAATGTAGGAGAAGGCACCTTCACAACTAACGATGTAGCGTTTGTCAGCCGGAACGGTAGCAATTGCGGTTTTGAGTTTGAGATCGATCGATCTAATCTGCTTACTATATATTTTAGCATTTGCATCATAGGCTGCCACATTTGGTGGATCGAGTTTACCTAATGCTTTGCGAATATTTTCAACGTAAATTAACGCATTTTGCGGTGACATCCAGGCATGAGGGTTTGGCTTGCCTTGATAAGTATCTTCTGAGATACTTACGGGTTTAAATCCATCACTTAACGTGATGTGCGGTACTTTTGGCAAGCTATTGTAAAAACGATCTGCCCAGCGTTCTAGATTTAGACCATTTTCCAAAATTAGATTGGCTTTTTGTCCCCGTATCAAGTCACTTGGGGTAACTTGATAGCCGTGAATTTCCGCTCCTGGTTTGGTAATCGATTCGATGGTTGCTTTATCGCCTGCAACATTTCGCGCCATATCTGCGAGTACTGTGAAGGTAGCAAGCACCACCTTTTTACCTGTTTGAGGAGAATCTGTACTACTAGAACTATTTGCTTGACTCTGTGAAGTTGAGGATGGCGGATTACAACCAGTCAACCACATCCCGATCGACAGCCCAATTATCCCAGTCTGCCAACGTTTTGACGCGATCGATTTTAGTGATGAGGTCAACTGATTTGTCATTAAAGCTTTTCATAATTATATCATTATTTGCGATTTTACCGCAAAAATGAGAATATTATGAGAAGTTAGGCGTTTCTGATAGTTTAGGCTGATTGGGTGCAGCCCAGTCACAATCAGAAATTTGCAGAGACACCAGCTCGAAAAGTTCTGCCTGGACTGTAAATTTCGATCGATTGCATCCACCGGAATACTATTGAGATCGGTGGCACCATGATAAGTGTTAATACTTTACCTGTGGTAGTTGCGATCGAGTCAAATATTTATTAATTAATCCTTATTCAATCAAATTAAATTAGGTGAAGAACGATCGATCTGTCACTCATTCCTCACAACTAGTTCGCCCTAAACTCAATTACAACTTCGCAATTACATTGGGGTTAGGGACAACATTAGTTATCGGGATGCTATTCTCACTCTGATTATCGCTGGTTATTGCCGCTATCGGCGATCTGTGGGGCACTGGTATTGCCGTTGGCAGATATACTGACGCGAGGATCGATCGAATTTCCAGTGGGTGTGCTGACGGCTCTATGTTGCTCTCCCGTGGTTATTTGGTTACTATATCAACGCCAGTCTAGTCGAATTTAGCTATCGATATCCGATCGCAACTGCTCATCAAAAAATTGGATTAAACCCCAGAACAAGACACACAGCTTTCTCTATTTCGCTCCAATAACTGTCTTCTAGAGTTCCTAGCTTGTTAGCGATTCTCTGACAATCCACAACTCTCATTTGTTCGAGGTGAATTCCTCTACTTTCATCTAATCCATTTTTTACAGTCACCTCAACATTGACTACAAATGGATAAGCTTTCGATCCTTTCAGCAAAGGGGCAACCATTGTGGTGTTAGATTGAGCGTTACCGACATCGTTTTGCAGAATTACACAAGGTCGTTTTTTAGCTGTTTCATTATCTACTGTCGGATCTAAGTTTACCCACCAGATCTCACCTCTTTTGTAACGTAAATCACCCTTTGGCATCGAGTCCATTTCCAATAGCGATCTCCCATAACTTAGTCTCGGCTTGATATTCAGGATCGTTTGCCAATTCTATATAAGCCTCCTCCAACTCTTTTAACAATTGGCTCTTTTTTGCTTGAGACAATATTTTATTGATAAATTGGCTGCGATTTTGGCTCGATCGATCGACAAATTCTAATACTTCTTCGTCTAATGTGATGCTAACTTTCGCGCTCATTTTTACAATCTTACTAGTTGGTAGGATAAAATTTATCCTAACACAGAAAGGTTTTGAATCTCCACAAACGCTCCACTCTCCAGCCAAGATTACCACCTATGGCGATCGCTGGCACATACATCGTCGCCCGATGGAGCTGAAAGTTCCGTGTAAATACTCTACGGGTAAGCCATTGACAGTGGCTGTAGGCACACCGACAGCGGCAGTTCTTAAGTCGTTCGATTTTGTGTAGCAGAGGCTTGAGCGGGAACCTACTCCCAAAGGTAGAGATTCTCGCTTAAGCCTCGTTTTTTTGCGATTTAGTTCATAATTATTATCATCGAAGTCCACCTTATTCGGAATACCACACCTACAGGATTCAAAACACCCGCACACACTACCTTCGATCTATTGAGCTATTACAATTTCTCGCCAGATATGGCAACAGCCATGACTGTTAGGACGCTAGTTTCAAGATATGCTCGATTGCGTCACGTAGAGAATCAAACCGATTGCGACATTTACGAACCCGATTTTTGACGAGCAGGCGATCGAACGTCGGCATAATATGCCAAAATTTGTAACAGTATGTTAATAATTGCCTCATATTAAAATTTTTATACCATGACAGAAGAAAATCCTCCTAGTAGTCCAGCAGATCTGGCACCTACAACAGGCAAAAAACCGACCGCCGCTGATGACGATAGGTTTGAGTGCCGCGCCTGCGGTCACATTTACAACCCCAATAAAGGCGACTCGACTACCAAAGTCATTGCCGGAACCCCCTTTAGCGTCCTACCTGAAACCTGGAAATGTCCAGTTTGTACTGCCAAAAAGAGCGCGTTTTCAAACATCGGCACGATTGGTAATAGCGAAGTCTCTGGATTTAAGGAAAATCAAGGCTACGGATTTGGGGTCAACACCATGACTCAATCCCAAAAAAGCTTACTAATTTATGGTGGACTCGGACTGGGGATTTTACTATTCCTGAGCCTGTATACGTTGAACTAGTGCAGAGGAGAAAGGGATAGGGGATAGACAATGGGAAAGACGCAAGTGTCTTGAGCCTAAAGTCTTATGCCTAAAGCCCAAGACCTAACCTAAAACCTAAAGCCTAAAACATGAACTTATTGAAACGAATTCTGAAGCAAACAGCGACTCTACTGGCGATCGGGATATTCTGTGTTAGTTGTAGTCGGATTACTCCGCTGGCGACTAGCCCGTGGAAGTCGATCCAGTTACCAACTGAATCGAATATTCAAGATCTAACATTTACTGGAAATCCACAGCATGGTTGGGTTGTCGGTAGTGACTCGGCTATTCTCGAAACCAACGATGGTGGTAAAACTTGGGAAAATCGCAAACTAGAACTAGACAGTGACAAATATCGGTTCACCTCGATTAGCTTTGCTGGTGATGAAGGCTGGATTGTGGGCGAACCCGCAATCTTGCTCCACACCAGAGACACTGGCAAATCTTGGGAACGCCTGACGCTCAGTGCTAAGTTGCCAGGAACGCCTGCTACCGTCAAAGCAACAGGTGAGAACTCCGCCGAAATGACCACAGATATTGGGGCAATTTATGCCACCAAAGATGCGGGTAAAAACTGGAAAGCTCTCGTCAGTGGAGCTGTAGGCGTATTTCGGACAATTAATCGTTCTGAAAATGGTAGCTATGTAGCCGTCTCTGCCAAAGGTAACTTCTATTCCACCTGGACACCAGGACAAGACAGTTGGGAACCCCACAACCGGAATAGCTCACGCCGAGTCTCCAGTATGGGATTTGCAAATGATGGACGACTGTGGATGCTTGCGCGGGGCGGACAGTTGCAATTTAACACCCTCGACAAGCCAGATGTCTGGGAAAACGAAGTATTCCCAGGTCAAAAGACTAATACTGGCTTACTAGATCTCGCTTATCGGACTCCAGGCGAAGCTTGGGTATCTGGTGGTAGTGGCGATCTGCTCGTGAGTACTGATAGTGGTAAAACCTGGCTCAAAGATGAAGCCGTAGAAGAAGTACCCTCGAATTTATACAAGATTTTATTCTTCAGTGCCGATAAAGGATTCATTATCGGTCAACGGGGGATTATTTTGGAGTACCAAGGGGAGGCTGCGGCAGTTTAGGCTTTAGGCTTTAGGCTTTAGGCTTTAGGGCATGACCTTAGAGACCAAAGCCTAACAGCTAACACCTAATTTCTCATCTAGCGATCGCATTTCTTTAAGGTTATGATATAAACTTATATTAAATGAACTAGGAGAATTCAGACATGGCAGGTACTACAGGTGAACGTCCGTTTGCAGATATCGTTACCAGTATTCGGTACTGGATTATTCATAGCCTGACAATTCCAGCATTGTTTGTAGCTGGTTGGTTGTTTGTCAGTACTGGCTTGGCTTATGATGCGTTTGGTACGCCTCGTCCTGATGAGTACTACTCACAGACTCGCCAAGAACTACCGATCGTTTCTGACCGATTTGATTCCAAGAATCAGCTTGATAAATTTGTTGAAAAGAAGAAATAGTTCGACAGATCTACACAGACGATCGTCTAATTTGATTGGAAAGCTATTTATTGGTTGTAATTCAACAGCCATTTAATAACTATCGATCGATAATACAACTTTAAACTAACCGACCTTAACTTTAGGAGTACATAAAATGGCTAGCAATAGCGGCAATCAGCCTATTTCATATCCCATTTTCACAGTCAGATGGGTAGCAGTCCATACTTTGGGCGTACCTACTGTATTTTTTATTGGCGCGATCGCAGCCATGCAATTTATTCAAAGATAGATCCAAATTAAAACTATGGAACGTACTCCCAATCCTAATAACCAGCCAGTAGAACTCAACCGAGCTTCACTATTTTTAGGCTTATTAATGATTTTTACACTGGGAATTCTCTTTACCAGTTATTTCTTTAACTAATCGATTCGATCTGCGTTGTGTTGGGATATTTATCAGAGGAAAAAATTATGTCTGAACCAGGAAAAATCCCCTTGTGGCTGGTAGCAACTGTTGCTGGTATGGGTGTCATCGTCGTTGTAAGTTTATTCTTCTACGGCTCCTACGCTGGAATCGGCTCGTCAATGTAGTTTCTAGGCTTTAGGCTTTAGAGATTAGGCTTTAGGAGTTAGAAACAGTATCTTTTGATACTGTTTTATGAGAGAGCGCAAGCTGTACCTACAAAAGCATATCTGAAACAAAAAAGCTGGACTAGTCCAGCTTTTTGTTTTTAGAGAGTTAGTTAAGTGTCCAAGAATCAATCTAGGTCTTGCCCTAAAGCCTAAAGCCCGATCCCTAAGTTCTTCTTAGACAGTTTCACGTTCGATGTAGAGAAACAAGAACGCCATCATTACAGCAGGCATTACTAAACCGACTGTAGGGACGAGGATGGAAGGTAAGAAAGAAGCTGCCATAATAAAAAGTCCTTTGTGATAAATAGACTGTATCCTTTAATTCTAGCCGAATTGGTCAACTAAAAAAGCTCACAAAAAGCTCACAAAAGTTTGTGAATCTTCATAAATGAAATTGAGCCGCTGTTTGTTGGTTAGAAATTGGCTGAAACTTGAGTGATGGAGATGATGTGTAAATCTTTACCCCACCCTAGCCCTCCCCTTATCAAATTTACTCGTCCACAACTATTTCCAAATTCTCATAGTTGCGATCGTGACTGCCGACAAAACTAGATAGGGCGAAATCTATTTCTAGATCGCCAGTGATATCGAGCGTATGGGCTGGTAAGTGATAGGTTGACGACTGGCTGGGGGCGGAATTGACGGGAACGATGTCTGGATGAGTAAATTGAGTCGCGGGAAAAGTGGGCGACGACTGCGGTGAATTTAGAGACTTGATTGTAGAGGGTGTACCATGTTGCATCAGCCGACGAGCACCCACAATCGCAGTTTCTAATTGCAGCTCTTCAGTAAGCTGGTTGAGTAGTTCTCCCGTATTATCTTGCCGCTGTGCGGATAACTCGAACAGCGCGAGTTCAGATTCATTCAGCGGATTGAGGCTTAGAGTGACAGTGAAGCCACGGGAACCGAGTTGAATGTTGTGTTTGTCGTAAAGATTGACTTCACCAATCAGAAGCGAGATTTGGAGCTGTGGCGGTAAATCTAGATTGCCCTTGAAAGTGAACGTGTTGAGCTGCGGGGGAATAGATTGTTCGATGGCGACAATTATTTCCGAGGTTTGGGGATGACGGAGACAGATCGACAGCTTATCGATTTTGACTGACTGAATCAGGTTGGTACTCAATTTCTGGAGATTGCAAGTACCGCTAATCGTTAGGGGATGTCCTGGTAGTAGCCCTGAAAAAGTCGATCGATCTAGACTAATCAGTTGAGAAGGCGAATCAAAAATCGTGGTAAGTTGAATTGCACCTGGGATAGATTGGGGAACTACGGACTTTTGGGGCTGTAGTGACTCTCGCTCTAATTGTTCTAATAATCGATCGAGTCCATCCGCCCAATCTTCTTGTACTCCCATCATCGAAATCGGTACGACTGGCTGTGTCGGTGTGGGTAGCTCGAACCGATCTTCATCATGAGCAAATGCTGGCAGAGAGTCGATTTGGGGCGGATGAAGCTCTGAAATATTCGCCACCACTGGAGCAAAATTATCCTTCCCGAACTTCCCGCTCCCCGCTCCCCGCTCCCCGCTCCCCGCCCTACACGGAGCCTTCGAGATCGCTGGCAAAACACGAAGCTTGAGCAGCCGCTGCCATGATTGTGTGGTTGTTGTACCACTACAAACAAACTGCCAAATTCCCGACTGTAGATCCGTGAAGGGAATAACTGCTAGTAATCCGCGCAGATTGGTAGTTTGATTGCGGGATTGAGATCGACGTTGCGGGATCCGATCTGAAGTTTGATAGGTGAGGCGAGTTTGAATCTGGGTATTGATGAGATCGCTATTTGCAACGATCCGATACTTACCTTCCATCAGTTGGAGATTACCTGTTTCGATCGTTCTCCAGCCGCGATCTCCCTCCCGCTGGATCAAAAATTCCCAATATTCCATGACTTATCCCTAGATGCACTAAATCTAACTTTCAGTATTTTAAGCTAGCGATCGCGATCGTGACTATATTTTTTAGATCTTAAATTTCTTTAATCTACTCCCTTCCCAGTATCGAATTAGACATCTAGAGTGGGTAGTGGTTTAGTGGTTTAGTGGTTTAGTGAATAGACAGCGCGTCTATTTCTTTGGTGGGAAGGGAGTAGGTGGAAAATCACTTGTAGCGGTAACTTTAATTGGCGAAACTCGATCGAGCTTAAATGTGGATTTACCCTTGATTAGTTTATTCGAGTCGCCGACAATTTTGGGTTTTGTCAAAGAGATCGATCGGGTTCAGTCAATCTGATGCCATTTTGACACCAGCAAGCTAAAATCAAAGTAACTACCCAATTATTGCAATGAGCCAACCCACCAAAGATGCACGAGTAGTAGCCAGAATTCCCCCTGCTGTCAAAGAAACCTTGCAGCGAGCGGCAGATTTATCTGGTGCTACTCTAAACCAATTTTTAGTTCAATCCGCAGTCAACGCTGCAAACCATCTGCTGGAGACAGAACGAAAGATTGTCTTATCCGAATGGGATGCTCAGACAGTTTTCGATCTACTCGAACATCCACCGACACCAAACCAGCAAATTTTAGTTGCGGTAGCTAAACATCGAGCATTTATTCGTGAAAATTATTGAGCTGCTGCATAAATTTCATAACCGAGAACAGTTTGATTGTGGAGTAGAAGTCCTAAATCAGTTTCTCAAAGCAACGGCTCGACAACACATTCAGAAAGGTATTTCTCGGACTTTTGTTTTGAGTAATCGTTCGGTGGCTCCGCTCGAACAGCAAGATTGCCTCCAAGATATTATTGGCTTTTTTACACTGACAATCTGTGAAATTAGCACCGAAAAATTGCCATCCACCCTTGCCAAGAAATACCCATCACAGGTGCCTGGAGTTAAGTTAGCTCGTCTAGCAGTAGATAAACAATGGCAGCGGCAGGGAATTGGCGAAATATTGATGGTAGAAGCGATGCAGCGTGCGCTGCTAGTTGCAGATACGGCTGGCGGAATTGGTTTATTTGTTGATGTAAAAGATGAATCTGCTCAAAGCTATTATGCTCGCTATGGCTTTATTGGCTTAGAGGATAATCCACTAGAGATGTTCTTACCATTATCTTTGCTGAGAACTCTAAATATTGCTACAAATCTCTAACCTACAGATCTTTTCGCTATCAACTATCAACTATCAACTATCAATCATCCCATGCAAACTGGAACCATTGTAGCGATCGCGACGGCTGTTGTCCCCCAGCAAGGAAGCGTGGGGATCGTGCGGATATCGGGGCTAGATGCTGTCGGGATTGCGCGGCGGATTTTTCAGACTCCAGGAATGCAGGAATGGGAGAGTCATCGGATCTTGTATGGCTATGTGCGGCATCCAGCTACGGGAGTGACGATCGATGAGGCTCTATTATTAATCATGCTGGCACCCCGCTCCTACACGCGGGAAGATGTCGTCGAAATCCATAGTCATGGCGGGATTATTTTAGTCCAGCAAATTCTCCAATTGTGTGTCGAGTGTGGCGCGAAAGTTGCCGAAGCGGGGGAATTTACCCTCAGAGCCTTTCTGAATGGACGAATCGATCTGACTCAAGCCGAGAGTATCAGCGATCTGGTGGGAGCATTGTCACCCGCTGCTGCTCAGACGGCGATTGCGGGACTCCAGGGGAAATTGCGCCAACCGATCGAACAGTTGCGCGCCCAAGCCCTAGATTTACTGGCTGAGATTGAAGCGAGAATCGATTTTGAGGAGGATTTACCGCCATTGGATGTCCCTGATGTAACGGCTAAATTAGAGGCATTAGCGGTCGAAATTGGGGAGATTGTGGGCACAGCCGATCGCGGGGAACTCTTGCGGAGTGGATTGAAGGTAGCAATCCTGGGACAGCCGAATGTGGGTAAGTCCAGTTTACTCAATGCTTGGAGTCGGAGCGATCGGGCGATCGTCACCGAGCTACCAGGTACGACGCGAGATATCGTCGAGTCTCGGCTAGTCGTGGGTGGAATTCCAGTCCAGGTATTGGATACAGCCGGAATTCGCGATACTAGCGATGTAGTGGAGCAAATCGGTGTGGCGCGCTCCCGTGCAGCGGCACAAGCTGCGGATCTGGTACTACTGACGATCGATGCTCAAGTTGGCTGGACAGATGTAGAAGCAGATCTATATGCCCAAATTGCGCCGATTACGACGATCGTGGTGGTTAATAAAATCGATCTAGTTGACATCCCAACTCTGAATTTACCACCAGGTATAAGTTCAGTTGTCGAAACTGCGGCGGCGCAAGATCTGGGAATCGATCGATTGGAATCAGCAATTCTAGCGATCGTCGCTGGCGGACAGCTCCATGCTGCCAATATCGACATCGCCATCAATCAACGCCAAGCGGCTGCTCTGATTCGATCGCAGACTGCTTTGCAACAGGTACTAGACACTATTAGAGGTGGATTACCTTTCGACTTCTGGACGATCGATCTGCGCGAAGCGATTAGAGCCTTGGGGGAAGTGACTGGTGAAGAGGTGACAGAATCAGTCCTCGATCGGATCTTTAGTCGCTTTTGTATTGGGAAGTAGTGCGACAAATCGATTATATTCGGGATGAAAATTATTGGTGACAGAATAGATGAACTATTAGTTCATAGCTATTACGCTATGGATAGCGGTTGAAAATAGTCAATATCCCTACATGTGTTTGAGCAAAATTAATCGCAATTAATTACGGTTTTTTGGAGAAATTTCAACTAAGATATGAATCCGCTCCTCACATTTTCTGTATCGTCATGGGACCAACTAACTTAGATCCTCACCACTATACAGAACTAGTCAATGACAGTAATATCGATCGAGCACTAGTAGCTCTTAATTTTGAATCATTAGTCGCAAATTCTGCTTGCGATCGATTATTTATTTCACAACAGATTCCGCGCACCAATAGTGGCCAAGTAAAACCAGCTTGGATGCGGCGATACAAGCATTGTTTGCAAGGTGGTTGGTGGTGTGGTGGGCTAGATCCTTTGAATAATTGGGAACTGATGGATTGGGGTACTTTCAAGCCAGATATGCCTGCTAAAAATAAAGAAGGTAAGGTGATTAAATACGAGCATCCGCCCCAATTGTCAACTAAAGTATTTTGTCTGCGAATAACTAAAGGAATTTGGATCCAAATAGCTAATTTATTTAAAGTAAAACTACCCCAAAAAATTGAAGTTAATTCTCAAGGTGAATCGGTTGGTTTCTGGCAGTGGGTAATTGATGCGAAGATACCAGTTACGATCTGTGAAGGAGTCAAGAAAGCCGCTACTCTATTGACTTACGGCTATCCAGCGATCGCCTTGCCAGGGATTAATAGTGGTTATCGAATCGTGCGTGATTTTCAGGACAATCCGATTGGGAGAAAGTTGATTCCCGAGCTAGCTGTATTTGCGAATCGGAAGCAATCGATATCAGTCTGTTTCGATCATGAGATTGTACCTCATAAAGCTAAACTATTAGATACTGCAATCGTCCATTTAGGAGAGCTATTTGAGCAAGCAGGAGCCAATGTTAATGTGATTAGATTGCCAGGGCCAGAAAAAGGTGTTGACGATCTAATTGTGGCTCAAGGAATTAATAGTTTTAAACAGGTTTATGAGCAAGCAGTAGCACTAGAGATCGATCTAGCCAGAACTAAGCGAAATAGTGAATTAACTTATCCGATCGATCTAGAACTAGTCGATCGATACCTGCCAAAAATAGATTTTCCAACAAGTGGAATTGTCGGAATTAAATCACCCAAAGGTACTGGCAAAACAACTGCATTAATTCCCGTAGTTGCGACAGCTCAAGCCGATTGTCGTCCGGTGTTATTATTAACACATCGGATCCAATTAGGGCAGTTCTTATGTAAGCGAATTGGCGTAAATTGGATTGATGAACAACTCCCAAAACAATCGTCTCATAGTTTGGGTTTGTGCCTAGATTCCATTTGGAAAATCAATCCTGCTGACTGGGAAGGTGGAGTAATTATCCTCGATGAAGTCGAGCAATCCCTGTGGCATCTGCTTCACAGCTCTACCTGCAAAAAGAAGCGACTGGCAATCCTCAAAATCTTCCAAAACCTGATTGCGAGGGCGATTGAGACAGATGGCTTAATTATCGCCCAGGATGCCGATCTGTCCGATATCTCGATCGATTATCTCAAGACACTAGCCAGCAGTGAGATCGAACCCTGGATCGTGCTCAATCGCTGGCAAGCAGAGCAGGGCTGGGATGTATCCTTTTACGATAGCCCCAATCCCACCGCCCTAGTTCATCAACTTGAGCTAGATCTCCGTGCAGGTTACAAATGTTACGTTACCACGGATAGTCGATCGGGTCGATACGGTTCGGATACGATCGATCGATATATCCAGCAGAATCTCAAGCAACTAGAAAATAATTATGCTAAAACTCTGGTTGTCTCCAGCTATACAACCAATACAACGGGACATCCAGCAGTGGATTTTGTCTCCGAAATTAATACCCAAGCAACTGAATATGATGCCGTATTTGTCACCCCTAGTTTAGGTACGGGTGTCAGTATCGATGTCAAGCATTTCGATCGAGTGTACGGGATTTTTCAAGGGGTAATTTCAGATGCCGAAGTTCGACAAGCATTGGCGAGAGTTCGGGCTGATGTACCTCGCTACATCTGGTGTGCAAAACGAGGAATTGGCAGAATTGGTAGTGGTAGTAATAACTATCGATCGCTAGCAACTTGGTATCAGGAGAACCACAAAGAAAATTTTGCGCTGATGTGTCCAATGGTGAAAATGGATGTAGATATGCCCCTGGTTTTCGATCCAATTCATCTTCGCACCTGGTCAAAATTTGCCGCCCGAATTAATGCGGCGACGATGCTATATCGAGAAACTGTAAAAATGGGCTTGATTGGTGAAGGGCATCAATTAAATATTATCAGTGATGATTCCGATCGAGAAAAATTGAGATTGTTACGAACTGCGCTAATTAAAGCAATCAAAACAGATCCCCAAAAATCACTAGAGATCATGCGAGAGATCGCAACCGTCCATAAAGAAACAGCTAAACTCGATCGACAACATGACTCGATCGGCACTGAGACTAAAAAGATTCAACAGCAGGTGAAAATCCAAGCAGCACAAGCAATTGCGGCTGCTAGCGACATCGGGCATCGAGACTATCAATATCTATCAAACAAACGATTTGTCACCGATCTCGAACGTGCCCAGATTGAAAGATACAACCTTCAGGAGCGTTATGGCGTATCTGTCACCCCTGAATTAAAACTCAAAGACGATAAGGGCTATTATGGACAGCTACTCACCCACTTTTACCTCCTCAATCATCAACAGTATCTACCTCAATCAATTTATGTAGTTTGGGATCGAGACATAGACTTTAGACAAAATACCGTCTTTCTCCCCGATGCCAATCATCACACACTCAAAATTCAAGGATTATTAGCTTTAGATATCATCAGCTTCCTCGATCCCAATCGGGAGTTCCAAATCACCGATCCAGATTTAGTTTCGCTCAAACGAATTAGTTATCTATGTAGCCAACATATCAAACGAGCGATCGGCATTGATATGCCAGCTTATAATAATGGAGAAGTTAGCCCGATCTTGATTCTCAATCGCTTCTTGCAGATTATTGGTCTAAAGGTTAAATTAGTACCGTCTAAAGCTAAAAAACAAGCCAAAACCGACAGAATCTATCAGCTCGATCGATCTTTATTAAATGATGGGCGTGCTGAAATATTCAACGTCTGGCAACATCAACAAAGCCGAGAACTCGTCCGATCTGCTTAATCTATGGCGTAATTCTGTAGACATTATTACTGCTACAACCCGTGGGTACCCATTAAGGGCACCCCTACAAGTTATCTGTAGGGGTGCCCTTAATGGGTACCCTAAGATCTACGATTTTACTAATATTTACCTACTGTTACAGGATGTGAACATACTTTCATTAGATCGAAATCGCACCTTAATTATTTTTACCCGTTATCCTACTCCAGGGAAAGTGAAAACTCGGTTGATTCCCGCCGTTGGAGCTGAAGGTGCCGCCTTATTACATCGCCAAATGACTGTACAGGTAATAGATCGATCGAGAGCATTGCAAAGCGATTTGCCTGTAAAGATTGCAGTCCACTTTGATGGTGACAATTACCAGCAAATGTCTGATTGGCTGGGGACAGATTTAGGTTATCAATCTCAAGGAGAAGGTGACGTTGGAGCGCGGATGGCTCGATCGTTTTCTACTAGCTGTCAGCGCAATTCTTCAGTAGTTTTGATCGGTACCGATTGCCCAGAAATAACTATAGACATCCTCGCCCACGCATTTGAATTGCTCCAATCAGGGCGAGATTTAGTACTAGGCGGCGCAGTAGATGGGGGCTATTATCTAATTGGGATGCGCGATTATCACCCCAAATTATTTGTTGATATCGATTGGAGTACCGATCGAGTATTGCAGCAAACCGTCGCCATTGCCAACCGCCTGAATTTATCAATTGGCTATCTCCCTACCCTCACCGATATCGATCGACCCGAAGATTTGTCCATCCTAACCCAAAACCTCGCCTCAGCCAAAATCTCGATCGTCATTCCTGCACTAGATGAAGCTGCCACAATCACCAAAATCATTGCTAGCATTCATTCTCTTCCCCAAGTAGAGATTCTCCTGGTAGATGGCGGTTCAAGTGATAGCACCATCAAAATTGCCCAAGAATTAGGCGTGCGAGTTTTATCTTCCCCCAAGGGACGCGCCCATCAAATGAACGTCGGAGCCAAAGCTGCAACGGGCGAAATCCTGCTCTTTCTTCATGCCGATACCATTTTGCCATTAGGCTTCGAGCAGATGGTGCGATCGACCTTGCAGCCACCTCTGGAGGAATCTAGAACCCCACCTGTTGCAGGGGCTTTTACGCTCCAAATTGATGACTCGATGTCAAGCTTGAGATCGATCGAGCGGCTGGTAGCTTGGCGATCGAAATGGCGGCAAATGCCCTATGGAGATCAGGCAATTTTTCTCACCGCAGAGACATTTAGAAGCGTCGGTGGCTTTGCGGAAATGCCAATCATGGAAGATTTTGAGCTGATTAAAAGATTGCAGCGGTTAGGACGAATTGAAATCCTCGCCGCACCTGTGATTACCTCCGCGCGGCGTTGGCTTCAGCGAGGAGTATGGCAAACAACCTTAATCAATCAAGCGATTGTCATTGGCTATTCGATCGGTATTTCACCAACTAGACTAGCAACTTGGTATCGTCGTTGATAGAAGGTCAAATTGGGTACTTCAACACTTTGTCAAATAGTTATATTACTAGGTTAAAATCAGAGAAAGTGGTAATTTAACCCAGAAGCTATGACAACTTTACCAATTAATGTACCGACTCTGATTGTCCAGCAGTTTTGTCAACGATATCATATCCAGAAACTATCTCTATTTGGATCTGTATTGAGAGAAGACTTTACAGCAGAAAGTGACGTTGATATTCTGGTAGAGTTCGATCCAGCTAATATTCCAGGACTTTTTTGTTTAGCTACAATGCAAGATGAACTATCAAAAGTTCTACAGCGATTGGTAGATTTGAGAACACCAAGTGAGTTAAGCAGTTACTTTCGCGATCGGGTAATGGCTGAGGCAATGACAATTTATGACAGCAATTGACGATCTAACACGTGTCCGACATATGCGCGATGCAGGCAAAGAGATTATAGGATTTACGAGCGGGGATTCTCAATCATCTTTTGCCAGTAATAGAATGCTCCAATTAGCAATTGTTAAAGATTTGGAAATTATTGGAGAAGCAGCAAACAATGTCTCAATTGAATGCCAAGAAAAGTATCCATATATTCCTTGGAGAGCAATGGTTGGAATGCGTAATCGACTAGTTCATGCCTATTTTGGAATCAATTTAGATATGATTTGGCAGACGGTGCAACAGGATTTGCCACCTTTGATTGATTCATTAGAGTGTGCATTACAAGAATTGGAAAGCTAATGTAATGATTTCCTCGGCAAGCTAATTGGGTGAGGATTGTTATAATCGATATAGTCAGTATAGGTTTAGAAGTTCATGCAAGCAGAATACCGTCAGCGTCGGGAACAGTTAATGGCAAAAATCGGCAACGGTACCGCGATTTTTGGGAGCGCGCCGATGGCTGTGATGCACAATGATGTTGAATATGTCTATCGCCAAGAGAGTGACTTCTACTATCTGACAGGCTTCAATGAACCCAATGCTGTCGCCGTAATTGCCCCTCATCATCCCGAACACAAGTTTGTGATCTTTGTTCAGCCGAAGGAGCGGGAGAAGGAAATTTGGACGGGATATCGGGTGGGGATTGAAGCAGCCAAAGCTGAGTATGGCGCGGATGAAGCCTACCTAATTAGCGAACTTGATGAAAAGTTGCCTCAATACCTGGAGAAAGGCGACAAGATTTACTATCACATGGGGCGTGATGAGCAGCTAAATAATAAAGTCATCAAACATTGGCAACGCCTACTGAGATCATACGGTAAACGGGGCACGGGACCGATCGCGATCGAGGATCCCTTCCTGACGCTCCACCCGCTGCGGATGATCAAAAGTCCAGCGGAACTAGAATTAATGCGGGAGGCTGCGCGAATTGCCGCCATCGCCCACAATCACGCCCGTAAGTTTGCCAAACCAGGCGTGAATGAATACGAAATCGAAGCCGAAATCGAGTACATCTTCCGCAAGCATGGGGCAATGGGAGTAGCATATCCTTCGATCGTCGCCACTGGATCGAATGCATGTGTGCTGCACTATATCGAAAATAACAGCGAACTCCAAGATGGTGATTTGCTGCTCATCGATGCAGGTTGCGCCGTCGGCTACTACAACTCTGATGTTACTCGTACCTTCCCTGTCAATGGCAAATTTACCAGCGAACAGAAAATCATCTACGAACTAGTATTGGATGCTCAAATGGCAAGTATCGAGCAAGTCAAACCTGGTACTACCTGGAAAGATTTTCATCACACTTCCGTTCAAATTATCACCGAGGGCTTAGTCAACCTCGAACTCCTCACAGGTGATGTCGATACTTTGATTGAAGAAGGCAAATACAAAAACTTTTACATGCATGGTACCGGACACTGGTTGGGATTGGATGTCCATGACGCAGGTATCTACATGCACGGTGCCGAAAGCTGGTACCAATTTCAACCAGGGAATATCATCACCGTCGAACCAGGAATCTATATCTCCCCCGATATCGAAGCCGCCGAAGGACAGCCTAAAATCGATGATTGCTGGAAAGGAATCGGCATCCGAATCGAGGATGATGTGCTAGTCACAGCCACCGGAAATGAAGTGCTGACGGCTGCTATCCCTAAATTCGTGGAAGATATCGAATTTTAACGATCGCCAACTATCGTATCTTCAGCTTGTATTGTTATACTAGACTTAGTTTTTAAACTAAGTCATTAGCTATGGATACCGTCAATATTCATCAAGCCAAAACCCATCTATCCCAATTGCTGTCGCGGGTAGAGCTAGGCGAAGAGATTGTGATTGCCAATCGCGGGGTGCCAGTGGCAAAATTAGTCCCAATCGCTAATAAACTCGACAGGCGCAGTAGTATGGGGATCGATCGAGGATTGTTCCAAGTACCCGCAGATTTTAATGCTGACTTACCACCAGACTTATTAGCAGCCTTTGAGGGGGCAGAAGCTTGAGGTTGCTATTGGATACTCAATGTTTACTATGGTGGTTTACACAGCCAGAACGACTCAATTCAGCAGCCATCGAGCAGATCGCCTGTGAAGATAATGAACTATTTTTCTCAGTGGCGAGTGCATGGGAAATTGCGATTAAGGTGGGGATTGGTAAATTACCACTGCCCGAACCAGTCGATATTTATGTCGCTAGTCGAATGCGGCGATTGGGTGCAAAGTCGTTAGGTATTGTTTTGCCGCATGTCTGTAGAGTAGCGACATTACCACTATTGCATCGCGATCCTTTCGACAGGATACTGTTAGCGCAAGCACAGATCGAAAAGATGAAATTGGTGACAGCGAATGAGATTTTGATTCAGTATGGGATCGAGATATTATGGGCGAAAGGGTAAGCAAACAAATCTTTTAAGGTAGGTTGGGTTGAAGGATAAAACCCAACATTTCTAGGGTGTTTGTGTGAATGTTGAGTTTTGCTACGAGTAACCCAATCTACAATTTTTCTGTCGATCGATCTAAACAGAAAGATATTGTCTGAACTATGATTAGAATGCTTGAATAATGGACTTTGATTCTCTCTTGTCGATTGGTTCGGTACCAGTAATAATTGATATTTAGCCAAAAGTGCTTAAACAAAATTTATGTCTTTTTCTAATTCTCTATTGTTCTTCGCTGATTGCTGGAGAATCATCTATTACTATTCTTGTCGTAGTGAATAAAATGTGTATGGTTTTTCCAGATATGGATGTTGTTAATATACTTCTGCATGAATTAAAAGATGCAACATCTTATATAGCAACAACGTCATTATTCTTGATAATCCCTTGTACAATTTTCTCAATCCTCACTACTAAGACAAAATTTAATTGGAGTAAATCGAAGACTAAGGCATTTATCCTGTTTTTACGATGGTTTCTTTTCTTCCTCATCTCATGGTATTTATTTTTCGGGTTTCTGATGATGTTATATGGTTTTATTATAAAGTGAATTTTTCAACTTAATTTACTAATTCCATCAATATCTAACAAATATCCCTGCACCATTTCTAGTGCATATCGATCGGGCAAAACTTGCTGAAACTTACTAAATCGATAGTTTGGTAGCTGCTCCAGTAGATATTTCTGGGTGTCTTTCGATTTCCAAAATTCTGGCGTAACCACTTCTACGATCGCAGCTTCAAACATTGCTGGCGTTAGATTTTCCCCTGTAACAGTGATTTGAAAATTGTCCGCTCTGACTTCCCAACCCCACAGGCATTCCAATCCATATTTCAACGTGCGATTGATGCGTCCGCCTGCAAATGTCCACCACTGTACCTGCTGATCTTCTTCTGCCCAAATTATTCGATCGATTACTTCTTGACGACGTTCTCTGCGGGCAGTATTTAATACTAACTTGGCATCTTTATCTAAATAGACTAAATCGGTTTTAGATTTTAATAAAGCCGCGATTTCCTGACAGATTTCCCAGCCGAGAAACTGGGGAATAAATCCGCCCCAAGTTGGTTTCTTGCCGTGGGGTGCTGGAGCAACCACGATCTTCCGATTATCTCGATCGATCGATTGCGCGATCCAGGATCTACCACCTAATAAGAAGCAGCTAATTTCGGGGGTGAGGGTATCGATAAATTTTTGTTCTAATGAGCCGATCGGTTGGTCATCTACGGTATAAACTTCATACTGTTGGGGCGAACTAAATACGGCATATAAAGCCATAAAGTTTTTGCGCCCAAACGTTTTTTCAGCTTCAGTTCCGATCGCCAGTAATCCCCCCGTCAGATAGAGATAATTGGTTTTAATCATATGCTTGATTAGCCGATCGAACTCCGCACGTTTAATCCCTTTGAAATCGGGAATTGTCCCCAATTGCGCCCACACATCTCCTGGTGAAATCGAAGTTGCTTGCAGTGTCATCGCTAGTAATTGTTGGACTAATACTGCCCAATTGCGATCGGATACAACGATCGATTCTACCCAATTTCGCCGCGCTAATTCGATTACGGCGATCGCTTGTAATAAAGCCGCTGAATTGTCGATTAAAAACGTCGTATTCGCACCGCCACCCCGTCTACCCGTGCGCCCCAATCGTTGTAAAAAAGCTGAAACTGTATCTGGTGCATTCGCCTGAAGTACCGCATCCAAATCGCCGACATCAATCCCCAGTTCCAATGTTGAAGTACAGACAATGCAGTTATTATGCCCATTGGCAAACCGTTCCTCTGCCAGGGTGCGTTCCTCCAACGCCACCGAACTGTGATGAATAAATACATCAATACCGCGATTTTGCATCGCTCCAGAGATTTCCTCAGCCAGAGCGCGACTCTGGCAGAATAATAGACTCTTTTTGCCCTGCGCCAACATGCTCGATCGATTGGCGATATCCAGCTTAGAATCCTGCATCAAGATCCGAATCTCTTTCTTGTGCTGCTCCTTGGGCGGATCGATCTTGCAGCGCGGACGCTGAGAAGTCCCCTGTAACCAATCTAGAATCGTGTCAGGATTGCCCACAGTCGCACTCAAACCTACCCGCTGAACATCGTGAACGCTCACCCGAATTAACCGCTCTAGCACCGACATGAGCTGCGCTCCACGATCGCTTCCAGCCAGGGCGTGAACCTCATCAATTACCACCGCCCGTAAATCGGCAAAGATTTCCTGATGCGCCACACTCCCCGACATCAGCATCACTTCCAATGATTCAGGAGTCGTCATCAACAGCGTCGCTGGCTGCTTGCGAAAGGCTCTCTTCTCCGCAGCTTTGATATCACCATGCCACAAAAATCGACTCAATCCGAGCATCTCAGTGTACATCCCCAATCGATCGGCTTGATTATTCAACAACGCCTTAATCGGTGCGATATAGAGCATCCCCACTCCTTTTGGTTCACTTTCTACCATCTGCGCCAACAGCGGAAACATACTCGCCTCCGTTTTCCCCCCAGCCGTTGGCGCGAGGACGATCGTATTGTAGCCATCGAGGATCGCGTGTCCCGCCAGTTCTTGAACTGGGCGCAAGGATGTCCAACCCAGGCGGGAGGTAATGGCAGCTTGTAGTCGATCGGGAAAACGGGAAAAAGCAGATGTCATTCGATAAAGTCAGAAGTCAATTGGCAATGATATTTTGCCACAAATCGGCTCGAACAAACCGAGATAAATGGCCAATGTTCGTTGTCGCAATCACAATGTCAGAGACATTTAAAGTCATCGCTTGCGCTGCTAAAATCATATCACCATCAATAGTTTTGTCACCTGCGGTAGGTTGTCCTTGTTGACGTGCCTGCGCCCAAAATATTGCAGCTTGTCTCATCGCCGCAGTTGAGAGTGGTAAATATTCTACCAATTCAATTAATTCATCTAAACGCTTAATTCCTCTAACTTTGTTCGAACGCAACAATTCCCGCCGAACTTCATAGTCAGTTATTTCTGGAATGATAACTCGAATACCTGCGGCAGAGATGGTTTGAATCCAGTTGCTACAAGCAATACTTGCAGGAGAGCGATTTGGATTCGTGATTAAACCAATTGGTCCTGAATCTAACAAAACGACTTGAATCACCAAGTTATACCCTTTAATTCACTGGGAAATAACTTGCGATCGGATAATCGATCTTCATCCAAAGCCTGAATTAGATATTCACCCGTTTCTTGCTGCTCTTGTACGTCATCTTCATCGATCCATGACTGAAGCAAGTTAACCAATTTAGTTGACTTCTCTTGTGCTGAAATAAGCTCTGATAGCAATTTTAGCGCATAAGCCTCGATTGAAAGGCCTTGCTCTCTAGCTTTGAGATCGAGATGTTGTTCTATTTCTGGTGGAATACTGAGAGTTAGTGTCATCTTAAATCTTTAGAATTACACTCTTACTTATGATTGTACCAAATAACAGGCTGTCGATCGATTGATGTTGTTTCTAAAGCACAAATATCCATACCCGATTGTGACAGCATTTGGAATCCGACACTAAACAGCCAGATATTTCGTCAAATATTCAGCATAAGCGGTAAAGTTGAGATAGCTGAGGAGATAGGATGATTTCATGATTGGTCAGTTATTAGCAGGACACTATCGCGTACTCCAGGTATTGGGCGTGGGTGGATTTGGGCAAACTTATATCACCGAAGACTTACATCTGCCTGGAAATCCCAAGTGCGTACTCAAACATCTGAAGCCAGCTAGTGCAGATCGATCGCTCCTAGAGATCGCGCGAAAATTTTTTGAGAAAGAGGCGATCGTCCTACAGCAATTGGGCAATCACGATCGAATCCCCCGCTTACTCGCCTATTTTGAAGAGCAGCAAGAATTTTACCTAGTTCAAGAATATGTGCCTGGAAATCCCCTGTCAACAGAGTTGCAAGCTGGACGGAAGTGGCAGGAACAGCAGGTTGTCGATCTGCTGGCAGAAATTTTAGACATTCTGGTATTTATCCACAGTCAGAGGGTAATTCATCGGGATATCAAGCCTGATAATATTATGCGGCGGGCGAGCGATCGACGATTAATTCTGATTGACTTTGGGGCGATCAAGCAAGTCCGCGATCGGCAAATGCTGCACGGACAACAGACGATGACGGTGGCGATCGGTACTCCAGGCTACATGCCGATCGAACAAGCCTCTGGCAATCCCCGTGCGAGTAGCGATTTATATGCCTTGGGATCGATCGGAATTCAGGCTCTTACCGGAGTCAATCCCTGCGAACTCGCTAGTGACGATCTCACAGGTGAACTCAAGTGGGAACACCTCACTGTCGCCAATCCCCAGCTTATTGCCATTCTCCAGCGGATGACCCGCTATCACTTCAAAGATCGCTATTTGACAGCGGCAGAGGCTTTAGCAGCCGTTAGAATGCTCGATAGTGGCACAATGCCTGTGTCTACCTATGTTCAAACTACTCAGCCTGTTTCCCAGCCAGCGAGCTTAAATACTGAATATCGCCCGACGGTTGTAGCTTCGCCGCAACCAGTTACCACTCTGCCCACACCGCAACCGCAGGCTCCCACTAAAGCGAAACAGGGCTGCTTTCCGTTGTGGGTGGGGCTGCTATCGATTTTGGCTGCGATCGGCAGTTTTGCTGTGTTTAGTGGGAGATTATTGAATCAGCGGGACTTTGCGACAGATATCCAGTCCGATCTGTGTCGGATCGCGACACCAACGGATCTACCTTCGACGCGAGTACGTGCCCAGCCCCAGCGGGATGCGACAGTTCAAACTAAGTTACCCCGTGGTACCAAGGTTGTCTACCTCGCAGAGCAAGATGCTTTTGTCCAAATTCAAATGGCCGATCGATCGACTGGCTGGGTTTACAATAATCAAGTCACTGGCTGTAATGTCCCCTTAGCAGCACCAAAACCAAAACCTAGTCCAACGCCATCGGTGGCAACACCTGCCCCTGCACCGATTCGATCGCCGCGAGTACCGCGCAAACCGATCGAGTCGCCGATCGTTCCCAAGCCGACTCCAGTAGAGACTCCAACCCCAGCACCAACTCCATCACCAGCACCGATTGATGTGCCAACCCCAGCACCCACAAACATTCCTGACGCAACACCAATCCCCGTCCCCGCTCCTAGCACCTATCCAGGTCGATCGCGTCCAGATCCAGTACCATCAACGGCTCCAGCTCCAGCTCCAATTCCAGCTCCAGCTCCAATTCCAGCTCCAATACCTGTACCTGTGCCGACTCCAGCACCAGGAGTAGAGCAGCCTTTACCAGTCGATCGATCGAGCACCGAGCAATTACCTGAAAATCTCCAGCAGCAAAGCTCAGATAGAATTTCAACCAGGGATTCTACGCCACCAACTTCAGGCGTATTACCAAAACCAATCTGGTAGAGATTCACTACGCTAGTCGATAGCAATTATCGTGCTGGTGAGGACACAAGCCCGACTTTCGGGTTTCTTGCTACGCCAAGATCTTTGGTTTTAAATCAAAAACTCCTGCCGATTCGACAGGAGTTTTTGTTTTGCTAACTAAATTCTAGAGATACCGATGATTAGTCGATGTCGTTCAAGAACAATGTTGGCTCGGTTTCGCGATCGATTCCTTTCTCGAAACCAGCAGCAGCAGCGCGGGCGCGTCCTGCATGCCATAGGTGTCCGATAAAGAAGAAGAACCCTAGAACGAAGTGGGAACAAGCCAACCACGCACGAGGTGAAACGTAGTTGAATGCGTTGATTTCAGTGATGACACCACCAACTGAGTTCAAGGAACCCAATGGCGCGTGAGTCATGTACTCAGCAGCACGACGTGCTTGCCAAGGTTGAATATCATTCTTGACTTTGCTCAAGTCCAAACCGTTAGGTCCACGAAGTGGCTCTAACCAAGGACCTTGGAAATCCCAGAACCGCATGGTTTCACCACCAAAGATGATTTCGCCCGAAGGTGAACGCATCAGGTATTTACCCAAACCAGTAGGACCTTGAGCGGTTGCAATGTTTGCACCCAATCTTTGGTCACGGATGAGGAAGGTCAATGCTTGTGCTTGGGAAGCCTCAGGACCAGTAGGACCAAAGAATTCGCTAGGGTAAACAGTGTTGTTGTACCAAACCATGATTGACGCTACAAACGCCATCAGGGATACAGCAGCTAAACTGTAGGACAGATAAGCTTCGCCAGACCAAACGAGCGCACGACGTGCCCAACCGAAAGGCTTGGTGAGAATGTGCCATACACCACCGGAGATGCACAATAATGCAACCCAAATGTGTCCGCCAACAACGTCTTCTAAGTTATTGACACTGATAATCCAGCCTTCGCCACCGAAGGGAGCTTTTAGTAAATAACCGAAGATGATTGCAGGGTTGAGAGTAGGATTGGTAACGATGCGAACATCTCCACCACCTGGTGCCCAGGTATCATACAAGCCACCAACAAACATTGCTTTGATGACTAGCAATAATGCACCACAACCTAAAACAATCAGGTGGAAGCCCAAGATTGAAGTCATTTTGTCCTTGTCTCTCCAGTCGTAACCGAAGAAAGAAGAATACTGTTCTAAGGTGTCAGGTCCACGCAATGCGTGATACAAACCACCAACACCTAATACCGCAGAGGAGATCAAGTGCAGTACACCAACGACGAAGTAAGGGAATGTATCCACAATTTCGCCACCAGGACCGACACCCCAACCTTGGGTAGCCAAGTGCGACAGCAAGATAATACCTTGCTCGTACATTGGCTTTTCGGGTACGAAGTGAGCTACCTCAAACAGGCACATCGCTCCAGCCCAGAACACAATCAAACCAGCGTGGGCGACATGTGCGCCCAACAGCTTACCAGACAGGTTGATCAAACGCGCGTTGCCAGACCACCAGGCAAACCCTGATGATTCTGCGTCGCGTCCGCCACCTGCAACCATTGTAGGATTAAAGGGCGTTTCCACTCTTGCAGTACCTCGATCGATGAATATAAATGCGGAATCAAAAAAACCGGAAGATAAACATAAGTATATATTTATCTTCCGACGTTTCACAGTTTAGAGTGCGTTACCGCGTGGTAATACTTCTTCTGGGAAGATGAATTGTTCGTGTGGTTGATCCTGTGGAGCCATCCATGCGCGGATGCCTTCATTGAGCAGAATGTTCTTGGTGTAGAACGTTTCAAACTCAGGATCTTCAGCAGCTCTCAATTCTTGAGAAACGAAGTCATAGGCACGGAGGTTTAGTGCTAAACCAACGATACCAACGGAACTCATCCATAGTCCAGTCACAGGGACGAAGAGCATGAAGAAGTGTAACCAACGTTTGTTCGAGAAAGCTACGCCGAAGATTTGCGACCAGAAACGGTTCGCAGTTACCATCGAGTAGGTTTCTTCAGCTTGGGTTGGGTCAAACGCGCGGAACGTGTTTGAAGATGAACCGTCGCCGTCTTCAAACAAGGTGTTTTCTACAGTCGCACCGTGAATTGCACACAGTAGCGCACCGCCAAGAATCCCTGCAACGCCCATCATGTGGAAGGGGTTGAGAGTCCAGTTATGGAAACCTTGAAGGAATAAGATGAAGCGGAAAATTGCAGCTACTCCAAAGGAAGGTGCGAAGAACCAACCAGATTGACCCAATGGGTAGATCAAGAAGACGCTGACGAACACTGCGATTGGGCCAGAGAAAGCGAGCGCGTTGTAAGGACGAATCCCAACTAGACGAGCGATTTCAAACTGACGGAGCATGAAGCCAATCAAACCGAACGCGCCGTGTAGAGCAACGAATGCCCACAGACCGCCGAGTTGACACCAGCGAGTGAAGTCGCCTTGCGCTTCAGGACCCCAAAGTAGCATCAGGGAGTGCCCAACGCTATTAGGAGGAGTGGAAAGTGCTGCGGTCAGAAAGTTACAACCTTCGAGGTAACTAGATGCTAGACCGTGACTGTACCAAGAAGTAACGAATGTGGTACCAGTCATCCAGCCGCCGAGGGCCATGAACGCACATGGAAATAGTAAGATGCCAGACCAACCGACAAATACGAACCGATCTTTTTTTAACCAGTCGTCTAAGACATCAAAGATGCCTTTGTCAGATTGCTGGTTGCCAACTGCAATTGTCATGACGCAGTAAAACTCCAGATATTATAGGGACATTATTTCACGCGATCGGCTCAAACAATATAATCATAAAGTCGATACGCTTAAACTTAGCCGATTTATTAAATCAGTTTACGTTTCTTCATTAAGTTTAGTATGATTATGCCGAGATTGGCAGATTCTTTAGCTGTTTTTAGCTAAATTTAATATTTTCAATAGAAATTATGCCTTCTATTCTCATTTTACGGCAATTTCATAAGTATAAATACTCATAAATAGTTTGAAGACTGGGGATCGCCGATCCTGATTGCCGTGAAGAAGTCGGTTATCTGTCTAGTCACTAGATTATCGTTCGGCTTACAATTAAGTTCAATCCCAAAATTCCTCTTCTATATATGTACGTTATCGAAATCCTGCTTAAAAATACGGCAATGCCCCTGTCAGTCCAGCGCAAGACTGTCGAAGAAGCGACCACCGTTTACCAACAGGTTTTGGAAGCAATGAAGTCCGGCGATCGGAATCTGCTAGAGTTGGCCTGCGATCGTCAACCAGAAAAGAAAATTGCTGTGATGACCGATTCGATCGTTGCCGCTCAAATGTACGAAAAATCCGGTGCTGCCGCTTCAGGCAAAACGCCTGGTTTCGTTGCTTTTGCTGCTTCTTGATGTTTTAAACTCTTTATATGTATCGTAGGATGTGTTGCTGCGCCTGTCTTGTCGTTTTCTTATTCAGGGGGAACCCCTGAATAAAAACGCCGCAGCATAACACACCATCATCATTTAGTAGGTAGGGGCGAGTTCAACCGAAATATTTGGCTTCGTTTTGATTAGTGGTACAAGCCCGCCCCTACCAGCCCCGTGCCCGATTTCCCCATTTTCCTGGTGCATGACAGAATCTTTACCATTACAATCATCATCCGCGAACGGCTTCCCATCTGCAACAGCAATCGAAATCAAAGATCTGTCCTTTGCCTGGGATTCTGGCAAAACTGTCCTCGATCGATGTTCCCTGTCAGTCCCGCGCGGTGAATTTTGGATGCTATTGGGTACCAATGGTAGCGGCAAATCCACTCTACTTCGCCTAATCGCTGGATTATTGACTCCCCAAATCGGGTCGATCGATATTCATGGCGGTTTAGGCATTGTCTTCCAAAATCCCGATACTCAACTAGTCATGCCGACTGTCGGTGCTGATGTTGCATTTGGTCTAGTAGCCGAAAAGCTAACCGCCAGCCAAGTTCGCCACCGTGTGACGGAAGCTCTCACCGCCGTCAATCTAATCGATCTAATTCGTCGCCCGATTTACGCCCTCAGTGGTGGTCAAAAGCAACGTGTCGCCATTGCTGGGGCGATCGCCAGACAAATCGATGTCATTTTATTTGATGAGCCGACAGCCCTGCTGGACCCCGATGCCCAACTAGATCTAGTCATCCAAGTTCGCGAACTAGTCAAAAGTCGCGGCTTGACAGCTCTTTGGGTCACACATCGCCTCGAAGAATTAGACTACTGTGACGGTGCCTTCTTATTAGAGCATGGTAAGTTAGTCGATCGAGGTCATCCAGAGCGGATGCGGCAGCGGTTGATGCGGGGGATTGGGGGGTAGAGGGGTGGGGACACGGGGGCACGGGAGCGTGGGGGCGTGGGGGCACGGGGGCACGGGCAAAATAAGACTAAGAATACTTCTTTCTCCCATGCTCCCCATCTCCCATGCTCCCCATCTCCCTTACCCTATCCATGTACACCATAAATTGCTAATATAAAGGCAGGAAATATAAAAAATTATTAAGAAGATTGCCATCTAAACCATGCCTCCCTCACGTAAACAAGCCGTATTGCTGGTTGACGGCTACAACGTGATTGGAGCCTGGACAGAGCTACACGCCAAAAACAACAAACGCAACCCACTCCAGTCTGGATCGAGGGAAGAACTAGAGGCATCTAGATCGAAACTAATTGAAGCACTAATTAACTATAGTGCTTACGAAGATTACGAAACAAAAGTAGTATTTGATGCATATAGTCGAGATGCCCCAGCTTATACCGAGATTATTACGCCCAACCTTTCAGTTCACTATAGTGACTTTCTCGAAACCGCCGATACATACATCGAGAAATTCTGTGCCGCATTTCGTCACGATTTGCACTATTCTAAATCTAGATTAATCGTAGCAACATCCGATCGAGCGCAACAACTCACATCGATTGGCTTTGGAGCCGAATGGATCTCCTCCCCGCAACTAATTTCTGATATCGATTTTAGTGCCAAACGATCGAGCCGCCAACATCGATCCCAGAAACAATCCTCCAAACGCTTTCTGTTCAACTCCCTCGACTCCAAGGCTCAAGCCAAACTATCTGCGCTCAGGCATGGCTTACCCATCGATGATACCTGACAGCCATCGTCCATCTTCACACACCAGCTTAATGATTCCGCCACAAGCCAAATCGTAATTTTTCCAGCTATCGTCACCAGTCAACGCTGCCGCGATCCCCAGCACTGAACCTTTGTGAGCGATCGCTAAAATGTTTCCACTATTGCCTTGAATTAACTTATCTGCTATAATGGCGATCCGTGCATCTAGTTCCTGAGTAGTTTCAGGGTAACGAGGAATAACTAGAGATTGATAAGCATCATCAATATTTGGGTAATATCGGATCGATTCATCTATGGGCGTAGTTTCTGGAAAGCCAGAAGTCCAGCCTTGACATAGCCACTCACATAAACCCCATTCCAGTCGAATTGGCAGTTGCAACAATCGCGCTAACGGATCGGCTGTTTGAATCGTTCGCAAGAAAGGAGAAGTATAAATACGATCGATTTGTACTTGAATAAGCTGCTGGGCTAACGAATTGGCTCGATCGAATCCTTCCGCCGAAAGTGGTGGATCGTAGCGGTAAGTAGCAGTATCAAACCACTCTGGCTGAACAAAATCTAGTCGGTGGGCATGACGAACTAACCAAAGTGTTTGCATTCTAACAAAGGAGGAGTGGGGTGAGTAAATTAGATCTTTCGGAAATGTGTCATCGATCGCTATTGTGTAACGAAATCTTAATTATCATAGGAGTGCGAGATATGTCGTTCGAGACGGTTATTTGGATCGATTACCTACGGTAAGCTACGCCAACGGGGTGTAAATACCGATCCAGTCCACTCCTAAAATGCTCAGACTGCTTACCCTCCGCCAATTGGCTGAGGATTAAAAAATATAGTCAGTTGATGTTTAGAAATGTTAAGATTATTAATATTAAACCAACTATAAACTTGAGAATCAAGTCAAAATGACCCTGCTCGACACAACAGCGATTGGTACCTAGCCATCAGAAGTTGAGGAGAGCGCGATCCTTGCACTTGAGATTTTGCATCTAAATTCCCCTTACATTTTAGCCAGAGTCATGAAAACTGCTCAAGCATCAACCGATACTGTCCGTACCTACCTGCGTGAAATTGGGCGCGTGCCGCTCCTGACTCACGAGCAGGAAATCCTGTTTGGTAAACAGGTACAACAGTTGACGATCCTGATGGCAGTCAAAAATACTCTCATCGAGGAACTAGGACAAGAACCTAGTTTAACGGAATGGGCAACTGCTGCCAATCTCGATCCACTTCAACTGCAAAAAGTCATTGCTGGTGGTGAAAACGCCAAACGCCGGATGGTAGAAGCCAATCTTCGGTTGGTAGTCTCCGTCGCCAAAAAATATATCAAACGTAATATCGACTTATTGGACTTGATCCAAGAAGGAACGATTGGGATGCAGCGCGGTGTTGAGAAATTCGATCCCAGCAAGGGCTATCGGTTCTCGACATATGCTTACTGGTGGATTCGCCAAGCGATTACCCG
>JANXVE010000118.1 GCA_025351825.1 Chamaesiphon sp. 341R_metabat_111
GTACTTTTAAAATAATGTACATTTAAAATAATTACCAACAACTATTTACATCTATAAAATTTTTCTTTAAAGCTCTCAAACAGCATTTTGAGCGGAAGTCGAACATGTTGCGGCGAAAGATTGACTAAAAAATGGCAAACATAGCGGGACATAGGACTTAATTATAAACAGGTAAAGTTTAATTATCTCAATTTATCTTGACATCCTACCAGATGATAAACATCTCTGCATAGTAGAAAACCCCACCGAAGCTATAGCGGTGGGGTTTTCAGTTGGAATGTGGTTTGAGTAAGCCAAAGGCTGAAGCCACACAATCAGAAGTAAATTCTGGGACGATTGAATCGATCGATATTTTCGACACCATTGGGTAAGCAATGTTAAGCTCTATCTTACCATGAGCGATCCGCTGGTACCCCAACCACTTACGGATCGTTACGTGCGAAGACTTCAACCTCACACGCCCGAAAATACTGAGGGAATTCGATCGTACACAGAAAAGGCAAAGGCAGAACGGGATCGAGATCGATCGCTTGGTACTGCTGGCATGTGAGTCGATAGCGATTAATCTGAACCAGCGCGGGGAATAGTTGTGCGGTACTAGACGGCACTATCCCCACCTGTTCGATTAGATATCCACCCCACTTCCATGTCGGTTTATCGGCCACCTTGATCCCAATAACTAGCTCGTGATGAGTAGTTGGAAAAACAATCGGCGCAATGCCACTCAGCGAATTCACACTAACTAGAGATTGCTTATAAATTAGACTCCACTCTAGCGGGTTGTGAATATCGATCATGCATTGCCATAGTCCCACCGAGCGGCGGCTAATCCCAATCTCTGGCGTAAGTCTAGGTGAGTGAAGTAAACACTATCCCCTAGACCTCCAGGCCACGTCTCGGACAATTTAGCCGCCACCTGACGCGGTTCGTAATCGTCGATCTGGATGTCCGCCGCCCAACCGCGCTTGTGCTGAGAATTACGAACGCCACCAACTTCACGGTTACTAGTCGGATCGCGATACCAGCTAGTAATGGTAATCGGACTGTCACCGAAAGCATGGCGAATGATGTCTAGCTCCTTGGCAATCAGGATGATATTAGCGACAATAGTTTTCGCTGATAAATCGTCTCCATCGATAGTGCAATCCTCGGGGATGCGAGTACCATCCTTAGTCGCCTCGCCCCAGGTGAAATGACTACCGAGGTAAATCGGGCTTGTCAGTTGTTGGGGTGCCGAAATCCCTGGCAATTGAATTAAGTCCATTAGTCAGATCTCCGAGATTTAGATGAGTGCAAAGCACAGTTTTTACATTGGGGTTCTGGATGTCCAGGAAGATGCCAAAGCAAGCGGCACCCGCATAACATAAGAATCGTAGCCATTTATTTTCCTCCATTTCTAGACATAACTGAACTCGTGAACTACACAGCTACCAGTGGCTCCTGTTTCCCAGATCCCATTGATTGCGCCAGTGTAATTACCAGGAATATCGATGTTACCGCCAGCGGGTAGGATCTTAGTTGCTGGGGCGGCGGCAGTTGCAGCTACTCCGGTGAACGTCACCCAGAGATTTTTGTTAGAGTTGTTGACAACGAACCCTTCAGGAGCGCGAAGTAAGTTAGCAGCGGCGATAATAGTATTGGTGACAGCAGCGTTAACAGTAGCGGCAGAATCAACGCCAACTGGGCGAAAACCTGGATCGTAAGATACACTCATGATTTATTTCCTAGAATTGTGGTTGAATTAAATTGTTGATAACAGGTACCACAACAGGCGGGGTAACAGCTACAGGATTAGCTTTAGTTTCGAGCAAGCGATAGATAAAACTGATGGTTTCAAATTGAATATCAGTTAGATCCTGTCCGGTAAATCCGGCTGACTTAGCCTCTTCTAGATATCTAGATCGGAGGTTTTCGTACTGTTGAAATTGTTCGGGCGTTAGATGAGTCATGATTATTTCTTGTAGTAGTGATGTAAAACGGCAATGCCTAAAGGTTTGCCAGCCCAGACACCGTAAATGGCACCGCTAAAGCGTCCAATGTCAGTATTCCCGCCATTGGCTGGAATGCGGATGTAAGGGTCTGAGGCTTTCAAATTGCCGCGATCGCCATACCGAATATATAAATCCGTAGTGGCGAGATTACGGATTAGTCCATACAGGCGGGACGAGTTAGGTTCGGCGATTTTAATTACTCTGTTTTGAGCAACTACCCGCCGAACAAACTCCGAATCAGCGGTATCAAAGATATTAATAACGCTCATCTACCTAGTACTTATTCTTACGAGTACGGGAGTTACCAACGTAGAGAATCTTGCCTTTCGACACGCCTTTGACTTTGTAGTCTTTACCAATAATTGGCGAAGTTGGATCTTCAGCCGCCGCAATTTTGTCTTTCGCAAACAGCAACGTTACTGACTTGCGAAGTTTAGTAGTTGTGGTAAGATACCGCACAGTTTTGCGATCTACTTTTGCCGCGACAATCAAACTGCCAACAGAGATTAGTGGCTCTTGATCGTGCCAGTCTTCAGGCTTGACGATCGATACACCTGTCTCTGCTCCTATTTCAGCGTATGCGCTAGAGCCTTGGAAATAATAATCTTTGATATTGGGACCAACACCCAACGACACCTTACAAATTGATAAGATAGCAGCCATAGTAATTAATTGAAATTAGATTGTTAATTAGTTGAAAGTGACGCGACCAGGAAGCCACACAGTGTTGATATTTTTACCGTCAATCTTTTTCTTCTTGAGATTACCCATTGCGGTAGACAAATTGTCACCGGAACAAATTAGTCGGAATACGTTCCCATCGGTGTCAGAAACTTTTACAAATCTGATTTTTCCAGCCGCCAGCATTTGACGGATACTGAAAGTGTTTTCTAAACTATCACTATCTTTAACCACGCTCACGCCAACAGCAGTCCCAGTATCTGCGTAAATCCGCGCGACCGCATAGTAAGGATAGTTCTTGTTATCAATCACTACCTTGTGTAATATTTTCTTGTCTTTAGCAGAGCCAGATAAAAACGAAATAGCCATTTGCAGCTTGGAATTAGTTGGACTTCCTCATTACTCCCACTAGAAGTCAAATGATTACCACACCATCATCGAATGGGCGGAGGGGGTAGATCCCCGCCGAATCATCATCAAATGGACACCAAACGGGAAGCCATCTAGAACCGCTTTTTCCAGTCTGGTTTTAACTGGCGGGTTCCCTTGGAAAAATATACGACATCCTTGTTTCTAACCGTGACTTCCTTGAATCCTTGGTCGGGATAGTGAGTGGTGCTAATCTTCGATCCGACCAAATAATCGTCTGCAATTAGGGGCTTGATGCTAGTTTTCATAAAATCTAGTCCGATTTGCTCTGTTTTGGCATTGAGGAACACTTTGGTGTTATCTTTCAACGTCAACTTGATTTGCCAGTTACCTTTTTGATAATCAGTTGTCAGCTTGCTGATTGGTGCTGTTGTTGATTTTGGATGCGGCACGGTGATCGGATATCGATCGTTCCCAATCGTGCCATCTGGCTTAACTTCGTAGTAGCCGATGCTCAATTGTGGTGTGCCACCTTCAGTTCGGATTTGCCACCATTCAGGCATTGAAGCAATTGCGGTTATTTCCTTGCATTTCTGCGCTTCGATGTTTGCTGCGTCCTCAAATTTTGCCTGTTCGGACAGTTCGGTACCCATAATTACCGACACTGTTCTAGTCGTAAATACTGGTGTTTCACCGTTGCAAGTATCGAATTTCTTCGCCGAGATCGTAGTGTATTTCACGTCCGCGTCCTTTCCATCTTTTCCAGGTTTTCCGTCTACTCCAGGTTTCCCACTAGCTCCAGGCGTTCCGCTCACTCCAGGCGCGCCGTTTAATCCAGGTTTCCCACTCGCTCCAGGCGTTCCGCTCGCTCCAGGCATTCCGCTCAATCCAGGCGCGCCATTTAATCCAGGTGCTCCACTCAGTCCGGTTGCTCCACTC
>JANXVE010000127.1 GCA_025351825.1 Chamaesiphon sp. 341R_metabat_111
TTACAAATTTGGACAAGAAGAAGAAACATACAACATCGTTGCAGCTCATGGCTACTTCGGTCGTCTAATCTTCCAATACGCATCATTCAACAACAGCCGTTCACTTCACTTCTTGTTAGGTGCATGGCCAGTAGTCGGCATTTGGTTCACATCTTTGGGCGTAAGCACAATGGCGTTCAACCTCAACGGATTCAACTTCAACCAATCAGTAGTAGATGCACAAGGACATGGCATCAACACCTGGGCTGACATCATCAACCGCGCCAACCTCGGTATGGAAGTAATGCACGAAAGAAATGCACACAACTTCCCACTCGACTTAGCTGCTGGTGAAGCGACTCCTGTTGCTTTGACTGCTCCTGCTATCAACGGTTAATATCTGTTTGATTTAGCGAGATAAATAAAACCCCTCACGATGTGAGGGGTTTTTATTTTGAGAATTATTCGGCGGTTTTAACTGCCACTATCAACTAAGTGATATGGCAACCGCCAAGGCGATTAGGGCAATAAGATTAGTGCTAGCTACAAACCCGACTTTTCCAAAAAGTCGGGTTTGTGTCCTAACCGATATGGCGGTTGCTATATCTTAAAACCGCCGCTAACAACTATCAACTATCAACTATTATCTAACCCTTCCCACCAGTTAAACGTTTCAGGCGCATAGTTTGTAAAAACCAGCAAGTAATGGCACCTGGAAAAGAGAATAATAGCCACAACGGTGAAAGTCTCACAGCTAAGATGATGCCACAGATCGCAGTGCTAATGCCCAAAATTTGGAATAAGATAATCCGTGGTCGGCGGTGGACTGCACCGAGCTTAATCGTGCCACCTTGCAACCACCAGTAAATTGCCTGCAATCCACCGTCTAGCCAATGATAGAGCGGATAACGAATCGTTTGAGCCTGCGGAGACGTTCTAAATGATTTGACTAGGAGATTTCTCAGCATCAAGACAATTTTGGTACAGCAGTCGATTAGTGTAACTAAGGGCATATTCTCCCACAGTTTATCAACCCCAATTCGATATTGATTACGAAAAAAGTGCTGTTTTTGGGTGGCTAAATTAGTCAACGATTGATGAATAATTCGAGCGATCGTACTAGGGTTGGAGCTAGGGACTGGAGTGTCGATTATTTCCGGTGAGTCGTAGATTGAGGGATTAATATTCTGGTTGGTTGAATGTCGATCGGGTCCAGTCATTCGCCACCATCCAGGCTGTTCGTCCACGCCTTCGATCGCAGAGTGGACATCGCTAGTCAAGATCTCACTCTGTCCCGCTGCGACTAGATCTGCTAATATTTTGCGGAGTCTGATTCGATCGATCTGCAATCCAGGTTGAGCCAGATAGGTGAGATGTGTACCGATTACTTCTCGCTCGGTTCCGGATAGATGGGGCAAAGATTCTGTGAGGAGCCAGTCTAAGTACTGAGCTGGTTCACATCTGAGGCGATCTGCTTCTCGTTGCACAAAGTTAGCAAAATTAGTTACGGATTTTGGCGTGACAATACTTTCGAGGATGCGGTTTAGTCCATCTAAGCGTCCCCACAATAGATCGTTCGATCTCCAGGACTTTTTAAAAAATCCACCGATGTTATATAGTTTATTCCCGCCTAGTTTCTGTTCGGTGCTTTTACCAGTACCAATTCCCAATTGAGCTGTGTCTGGACTGATGCAGATCGGGTGGATAATTTCTTTGGCATTTAGACTAGTTAGATATTCAAATGGATATAGTTCTCGATCGATAACTTCAAAAGTATTCCACTGTTTGAGGAGCCGATCTGTATATTCATTGTCCGATCTTTCGATCGTCACTTTAGCTGCGAGGTTAATTTGGGTCAGGATACTCGGAAAGCCCTGATTGGAGCTATTGTCATATTCTAATTGTCGATCGGTCCAAATTAATCGATGCAGGTCGGTGCTTTGCTGAAGTTCGGCAATTCGTTGTTTAAACTGAGCAAAAATACTCGAAATTTTAGTCTGTGATAGCCATCGATCTCGGTCGGATTTTGAAGCTAATGTGGGTAAATTCTCCCAAAAGTGAGCTGGAATAGGTTCGAGTTTAGCTCTGGCTAGATCGTTTGGTATAAATTCTGGAAACCGCGATCCGTCTAGCAAAAAGCGATGTAGTCGAAAGATTAATTCGTAGACTAATGCTCGGAGCCTGCGATCGTTTGATTCTTGATTGATTAGATAGTGAAAATAATTATTGACAGCACGATCGCGCAATAGTAATTCTAGGCTAGCCCTAACTACCTCCAATAATTTGATGTTGCAACTTAATTGCTGGGATAAATGTTCGAGTTGTTGGCGCAAGTCGAGCCGCAGATTGGTAGCTAAGATCTCAGCAATTTTATCAATTAGATAAAAGTGTTGGCGGATACTATATTCGACATCAATATCGAGAACTTGTGACTCAAACCTGTCGAGTAATTTATGGTAGTGGTTGCGATCTTGACTGTTGGTAAACTTACTCGCCAAAATCCGATCGATCTTATCGAGAATAACTGAATATTGACTGTTCTGGGATCCCAGATCTGCCTGAAGCAATAGTGGCAAATTCCGATCGCAGAAGTCGAATAGTCTCCCCCGCAGGTAGATCTGGGACTGAGTGCGATCGCTACTCTCCAACAGTTGCTGAGAATCAACAGCAGTTTCGGCTAGATCGATCAGCGTTTGATATCGCCGGACTTTGTGATTGTGCTCGTCGATCGTGCGGAGATCGTTGCTAATGCTCTGTTGAATTGGCATCGCTGAAGATACAGTTTGGAAAATATATTCTAGCCGCGATCTCTTCTTGCCCGATTGAACCCCATCATTAAAATGTTCGGGATTGGGATCGACATAAAATAATTTTCGTTGACTCGATCGATTTGGCAATCGATAGGATGATGCCTGCATCAAGCAAGTTAGGGGTGCATTATCTAGCAAGCCACCATCGAGGAAATATAATTTATCGTCCCGTGTTGAGAGATCTACAGTATAACTTTTGGCGAGTTTACCCCATACTACCAGTTGCCGATCGACCAAATTCTTTCGATCTTGGAGATCTATTTCCACCAGTGGCGAAATCACTGGAATCCCCGCCGTAATCTGACACAGCTTGATCAAAGCTTGATAGGTATCATTGGGCGTGCGCGGTAAAGTGGGATCTTTGTAATTAGGATTGAATGGCTCTTTGCGCCCTTGGCGATGTTTGAGCCGAAATATAGCTCGATGATCCTTCACCCCAGAATTTTGCTGATGCTCTTCAGTGATACGATTGCTATCGTAGACGGCAAGCCGTTCGACTCTGCCGAGATAATCAGTTCCAGCGATGGCTAAATCTAATTCCTTGGTAGTTGAAAACCATTCCGTAGTCGGACGGGGTAATTTGTGATCCACCCCTCTGATTAGGGCGGCAAGCAACCCCTGTCGATGGGCTAGTGTCGTTCGCATCGCGTCTGCCTGGGCGGTAGACCCGCCCTCAGGTTCACTATTGGTATTGATTCCCAGTGGAAGTTTAAATAAATTAGGCTTTTTAAGTAACTTAATTGCCTCGCCACTATTGCGCCAGATCTTGGCAAAGTCGCTAAAATCGACCATCTCTCGATCGTTACTATTGGCGATCGCATAGCCCAAGAGGATGCCATTAATCCCGCCCGCCGAACTACCCGAAATCACATCAACGACCAGATCGGCATCCGTCAGTGCTTTGACCAGTTTATAGATACCGCGACCTCGGACTGCATTATAAAATTCTTGGCAAATACCGTGGGTGTAAATCGCTAAGGACACACCACCATAGACTACTAAGCCTAACTGCATCTCACGCAAGAACCTTGGCCGATCGTAGCTACGTTGACTAGACATAATTGCAAACTACTCGCAGTAACAAAAGCAAAGGGAGCGGGATAAAGGGTAAGGGATTCGTTTAATACAAAACGAATGGCTCAAATCAGAGCTTGTAAAGCTGGTAGAAATAAAGATTAATAGGCTACAGAGCGCGTGAATGTTCGATTGAGACTGCTAGACAATTCAACGTTAATTAGTCTTTTACCGCAATTCTTTCTAATTTTAGCAGATTATCTGGTAACTATTATTACATGGGGTGCAGATGGCAATGGCTCTGAAGTTCAGACATTACAGACACTTCCCCGCCTAAATGTCCAAATTGTGGCAAGCTAAAAGGAATAACTCGATTACCTGAACGGTACGCTGGCGCGATCGAACGCGGCTACGCGCACCCCCTAAGAGTGGTCGAGTTCCGATTGGCAGACAATTGCTCCAAATCCTCACAGTTGTTATATGCAGACCCTTCCAGCACCCACTCAGTCCGCTTACACTAATTTAGGTACAGACACCACGATTCATCGCCGGAAGACCCGTCCCGTAGCGGTTGGGGGCATAACGATCGGTGGCAACAATCTGGTTGTCGTCCAGTCGATGATCAATGAGGATACGCTCGATATTGATGGTGCGGTTGCCGGAATTCGGCGGCTGCATGAGATCGGCTGTGAAATTGTCCGAGTCACGGTACCGAGTATGGCTCATGCCAGGGCATTGGGGCAAATTAAGCAACAGTTAATCGATACATATCAGCTCGTCCCACTCGTTGCTGATGTGCATCACAATGGGATGAAAATCGCCCTAGAGGTAGCCAAACACGTAGATAAGGTGCGGATCAATCCTGGCTTGTACGTGTTTGAGAAACCCAAACCCGATCGTACCGAATACACCGCTGCTGAATTTGCCGAAATTGGTGACAATATTCGCGACATGCTCGAACCGCTGGTAATTTCCCTCCGCGACCAAAATAAGGCGATGCGAATCGGGGTCAATCATGGCTCCCTGGCCGAACGGATGCTGTTTACCTATGGCGATACCCCCGCAGGAATGGTGGAGTCGGCTCTAGAGTGTATTCGGATTTGCCAATCTTTTGATTTTCACAATCTGGTAATCTCGATGAAAGCTTCCCGCGTGCCCGTGATGCTGGCTGCCTATAGGTTGCTGGCGCAACGGATGGATGCGGCGGGGATGGACTATCCGATTCATTTGGGGGTCACTGAAGCTGGCGATGGTGAGTACGGCAGAATCAAGTCCACAGCGGGAATCGCTACGCTCTTAGCCGAAGGTATTGGCGATACACTGCGCGTATCCCTCACCGAAGCTCCCGAAAAGGAAATTCCCGTTTGCTATAGCATTCTCCAATCTTTGGGACTGCGAAAAACGATGGTAGAATACGTCGCCTGCCCTTCTTGTGGACGGACACTATTTAACCTAGAAGACGTGCTTGGCAAAGTTCGATCGGCCACCAATCATCTGGTAGGCTTGGATATTGCCGTTATGGGTTGCATCGTCAATGGCCCTGGGGAAATGGCCGATGCTGACTATGGCTATGTCGGCAAAATTCCTGGCTACATCTCCCTCTATCGTGGTCGCGATGAGATCGAGCGGGTGCCAGAAGCTGATGGTGTGGCTGCATTAATTGCTTTGATTAAAGCTGACGATCGTTGGGTTGAGCCAGAGTAACTGGGTTTTTTGCAGGTAGTCGTTAGCAATAACTTTAGTCATTGGTGGCGGCTACCATGATGTGCTAGATTAATAATATCGCTACATTTCTATCTCCTGATAATTTTTGACAGAATCATGAAGATCCAAACAAATGGTCTAGTCATTGGGGCAACAGCATTGGTACTCACCGCAGTGGCAGTGACTGGTGCGGGGCTTCATCTTCCCAAGGGGGTTGCATTCTTCAAAGATAGTCCCAAGGAATTGGTTGATGAGGTGTGGCAAGTCGTTGACAGATTCTATGTCGATGGCACCTTCAATCAGAAAGACTGGCGGGCAATTCGCAAGCAGTACATCCAAAAAAACTATAAAAGCAAAGAGGAAGCCTACAAAGCTACTCGCCTGATGCTCAAAAATCTGGGCGATCCTTACACCAGATTCATGGATCCTAAGGAATTTCGGGATCTCCAGGTTGAAACCTCCGGTCAATTAATCGGGGTCGGTATTCAACTCAGCCAAAATGAGAAAACCAAGAAGCTGGAAGTGATCGCGCCGATCGAAGATACTTCAGCATCCAAGGCAGGGGTATTATCTAAAGACATCATTACCAAAATTGATGGTAAAAGTACTGTGGGAATGGATGTCAATCAGGCAGTCCAGCTCATTCGCGGCAAAGAAGGTACTAGTGTCACACTGACCGTCCAGCGAGATGATGGTCAAGTTCTCAACTTCAAACTCCTCCGCCAACAAATCGAAATTCATCCTGTCGAAGCTAAATATCGCCCCAAAGAGTTAGGCGGCATCGGTTATATCCGACTCAAACAGTTTAGTGCCAATGCTGCTACCGAGATGGGCACAGCGATTCAGAAACTTGAAAGCCAAGGTGCGACTGGATATGTCCTCGATCTGCGATCGAATCCTGGTGGTCTATTGTACGGCGCGATCGATATTGCTCGGATGTGGCTAGATGAAGGCAAAATTGTCTCGACAGTCAACCGTCAAGGTACTGGAGATATTAGTTCGGCAAATCGTACATCTATCACCAAGAAACCCCTAGTTGTGCTCGTCGATGGCGGATCCGCTAGTGCGAGTGAAATTCTCTCAGGTGCTCTCCAAGACAACAAACGTGCCCAATTAGTCGGCACGACCACCTTTGGTAAGGGATTGGTACAATCTGTTCGTCCCCTCAGTGACGGTGCGGGAATGGCAGTGACCATTGCCAAGTACTACACTCCTAGTGGCAAGGATATCAACCATGCTGGGATCAAGCCGGATGTCGAAATCAAACTGTCCAAAGCCCAGATCAAAGAGCTAGTCAAAGATCGGACTAAGTTTGCGACTGCTGCCGATCCGCAGTATGCCAAAGCGATTCAAACATTGCAAGCGACTATGGCAAGTAGTGGTAGTGCTGCCCAAAAAAAGTAGATAGCAGTTTACCGACGGATGCCTTGGCTGCTACTGCTGTGGCAGATGTCCCTGCTGTTGCAGATTTGTCGTGTAAACCAGACGTTAATCCTGACTGTGCGATCGAGCAGTCAGTAACCACTCTGACTAATCAGTATCTCACGAAAGCACTGTACTATATTTGGTTTACCGCCAAGGATTAACTGCTTTGCAGCAGCCAAATCCCGCTATTGGTGACTCCCGAATCATCAGGAGTCACCAATAAGAAGTGTAAGCCATGTACCAGTCGCTTCCGCGCTTCAAATAGTTTAGCGGCTTGACTCACCTCTCGATCGTTGAATGTGAGCATCACCCATCGATCTGCCAAGCCAGCATCCAAAACTAAACCACCAGGATCGTCACCCAAATAATTGAGGCTCACAGGCTCTGTTGCTGCCACCCACTGAGCCAATCGCATTGACTGTCTCCCACCATAAATGATCGTGCCAGGAATCGCCACATTAGCCCCTAAGCCCCAATGCGGCGGCAATAAGTAATCTGGCATCGAAACGATCGGAATTGGTCGATCGGCAAAGTCTGCGACCAACTGTCCCGCTGTGAGAGTCACAAATTGCCACTTATCCCCAATTAAGCGATCGGGAATCGGTAATGGTGGGGGTGATTCGATCGATAGTGGTTGATAATTGGGTTTCCCATAGCTCTGCGCCTGTTGTTGCAATAATTTTTTCAACGCCACCGTTCGCCGTGTTGCCACAACTTCAATGCCTAATTTTGCTCCAGCCGTCTGGATTAAACCTAGACTTTGAGGCCGAAATATTTGAATTGATGTCGGTAATTCATCCCCTGCGGCTAACTGGATTTGTGTCGCAATCCAATCCGCATTTACCTGTTTTTGGGGACAAGTAGCCGTGTGATGCCAGCCCCCATCGGCAGCACAAATAACCAGTTCCCACAGCGTTTCGCCCTGCTCATTTTGCTG